>DBEXKF010000148.1:0-4009 GCA_048175045.1 Collinsella sp. | reverse complement strand
CCGCATCATGAACGTCACCCACGGCGAGGGCGTGTTCTACCACACCTTCCTGGAGTATGGCCCCTACGCCGGCGAGATCGGCAACCGTCAGAACGGCGCCATGATCTCCATGACCACCGAGAAGGCCGTTGCCTACGCTCTGGGTACGCTGCAGGAGCGCGGCCAGCTGTTTGTTGAGCCGGGCACTGAGTGCTACGAGGGCATGATCGTGGGCGAGCGCAGCAAGGCCGGCGACATGGTCGTCAACATCGCCCGTACCAAGAACCTGGGCAACCAGCGTTCCTCGACCTCCGATATCTCCGTGCAGCTGGTGCCGCCCCGCACCTTCTCGCTGGAGGAGGCGCTGGAGTACATCGCCGACGACGAGCTGGTCGAGATCACTCCCAAGAACATCCGCCTGCGCAAGCGCCTGCTCAACGCCACCGACCGCAAGAAGGCCGCCGTCCGCGCCGGTCAGGTCAACAAATAAGCGCTGGACTTTATAGCGTCTAACAAGAAAGGGCGTCGACCGTAATGGTCGGCGCCCTTTTTGGTTCAGGGGGCAGGTTCGTTTGCGCCGCCACAAAGGTGCTTGGCATCTTTGTGGCGGTTAGCTGCTAAGCGGTGGGGAGTCCCGGCGTGTTAGTCGGCTGCTGCGGCTTGAGGCGGGCGTTGCGCCAGATGATCTGGATGATGTAGCCGAGCATAAAGACAAAGGCCACACCGCTGATGAAGCCGCCTACGAGGGGAAGCCCTGTGAGGGCGCCTGCGGCGATGCCACCCACGGCTGCCATGGCGTAGCGGTTTTGGCTGTGTCCGACCATGCGGGCGATCGCGCACCCCGCAAAGGCGTTCGACACCAATGCGATGCCGATAACGCCGCACATGAGGGCTCCGGCAAGCGATAGACCAGCGATGGAGATAATCAGCAGTAGGACGGCGGGGACGATAGCAATCGTGCCCAGAAGACCGCTCACCCACAGGGGCGTGGGGCGCTGGTGGAGCATGCCGGCGGCGCTGGCGGTCGCGCGCGGAAAGACGAGCTCGAGTAGCAGGGCGACAAAGCAGGTGGAAAGCGCCGCGGCGACGGTGCCGCCGATGACATCGTTAACGGTGGAAGTATCCTCGTTTTCGGTGCGGTCGATCTTGAGCGCGCCGACCTCGGCTCCCGCGGCGCGCTCGGGGTCCTCGGAGACGTGCGCGTTCACGGTGCCGGTGATGTGGGCGTTCTTGCCCAGGATGAGCTTGTCGGCCCAAACCTCGACATCGCCATCGACGGTGCCATCGATGGTTACCGTGTCGCCCGCAAGCGCTGCCGACCTGGCGGAGCCGCGCAGGGCAACCGTCTCGCCCATCGCATAGAAACAGTTGGCGGTGCTACCGGTGTTGAGCACAACGTGCTGGCCGGCCACCGTGACGCTGCCATCAACCGTGGTCTTGGCGATGTCGATGGTGCGCGCCGCCAGGCGAATGGCGCCGCCTACGGTGCAGTCGCGAATCGATAGGCTCTCGCCCGCCGCGATAATATCGCGGCCGATGGAGGCATCGTCCAAGTTGAGGGCCTGGCCGGCCCAGTACAGGTCACCATCGACGCCGGACGGATTGGCGTCATTGTCGGTCGCAAGTACATTGCCTGCGGTGTCCGTGCCGGCGAACGACGCCGTGGGAAGCACGGTGATCGCCAGCGCGATGAGCGCGAATAGGATGGTGATGCGGCCCCACGCTTTACGGCGCTGGCTCGACGGGAATTGATTGCAGGGCATAGTGAATCCTTTGTTAGATACTCGGCATATACCTAACAGGGTACCCAACGCGTGGGCGCTCTAAAAGAACCTCTCGGTTGCATTTCGAAGGGTCGTGCCGTGCTGTCTACTTTTTACGGTGCAAAAAGCGCGCGATATCTTCTTCGGTGGGGCTTTTGATGTCAAAGCGCAGCGAGAGCCAGCGTAGACCCATGGTCACGACAACGCATACGACCAGCGCGGCGACATTGCTCATGATGCCGCTCATAACGAGACACACATAGCTTGTCGATCCGGCGATGCCGGCGATGGCATAAAAGTTAGTACGTTGGAAAATGCCCGGAACCACGCCCATAAAGCCGTCGCGCAGCATGCCGCCGCCCACCGCGGTAAAAAAGCCCATCATGATGCACACCGCCGGCGCAAAGCCGTAGACCAGCGCCTTGTCTGCGCCGGTTGCCGCATAGATGCCGACCGAGATGATGTCGAGCAAGGGGATGAGTTTTTCGGGCTTGTCGACGATAGCCGGGAAGATATAGATGATGGCTGCCGTGGCAATGGAAAGCGGGAGCGCCATCGGCTGGTTGAGGATGTAGACGTTGCCTACCTGCAGCGTCATATCGCGTAAAAGACCGCCGCCCAGTCCGCAGACCACGGCGAGCGCAACTGCACCCACCAGGTCGAGCTTATGCTCGCGCGCAACCAGCACGCCCGAGATCGATGCAGCGACAACAGCGAACATCTCGAGCCAAAACGGAATAGCGACCATGGCATCCGAGGCATGTGAGGTAATGGTTATGGCGGCGACGACGGGCAAGATGGGGTCCTTTGGGTTACGGATTTTGACAATGCCCGTACATAGTACATGTTCGGCGCCGATTGCGACCCTATTGCTCGGCAAACGGTCGGGACTGGATGCGGGCGTGGCGTTGTTGGAATGCCGGGGGTCCAAAACGTGTACGTCAGCCTCCAAAAACGACATTTTTCGGCATCTTTGGAGGGTGACGTACGCGTTTGCATATCATGCGCGGCATGCATGAGTCGATTTACTCACATCCAGTATATTTCCCCACTTCAACGGACATAAGAGTTGGGTATCGGCTCAAAGCGAGAGGTCATCAATGGATACCCCTGTTCTCATTTCGCATAAAACCGCACGGCTCGTTCATCATGCACCTCAGAATTTGGTGCAGCCTCTCGCACAACGCGACTACCAGATAGGCGCACGAGGCATCTCCACCCAGCAACGCGTTGCGCGCATACGACAGGCCCTTACCGACTGCGGCATTCCGCCCGATATGCTCAAGACTATCGACATCTCGGTTGTATTCGAATTCGAGCGAATTCGAACCAAAGGCGTCATCTGCCACATTCTTGGACAAAATCTTCCCTACGAGCATATTGACGAGTTGACGCCCGGAATCTTCATCACCGACGAAGCCTTCACCTTCGTGCTCGCTGCCGAGTGGATGGATAGGATCGAATACCTCGAATACGGCTATGAAGTTTGCGGCGATTATCGCATGGGGCTCAATCCCGCCGACCCTTATACCGAGCAACCAGCCACCGCGTCCAAGGAACAAATTACCGAGCTGCTCGATATGCACCCCGGCAAACCCGGTGCCACACGCGCGCGACTCGCACTCAGACATATCTACGACCATTCTGCCTCGCCTATGGAGACCGCTTCGGCAATCGCCCTCTCGCTCCCAACAAGCGAAGGCGGTGTTGGCATTCGAGGCATCGAGCTCAACAAACCGCTTGAAATCCCTCAACGTCTTTGGCACTGCGCCAAAGCTCGAACGCTCAAAATCGACACGCTCGTTACCTATAAGCGCAGGGAGCTCGGTATTGAATATAAGGGCGGCTTTCACGATGAGTTCGAGCGCAAGGGAGCAGATGCGGAACGAGAGGCCGTTCTCGCCCAAATGGGATATCGAATCGTTACGCTCACTTCGGCTCAGTTCGGCAGCCAGCTTGCCTTTCACCGCGCCATGAACAACATTCGCGAAGCACTCGGCATGCCTCGATGCACCGATACCGAGTACCAACGAAAGCAAAATGAACTGCGCAAGGCACTTATCCGCAACTGGAAGAGCGTACAAGGCGAAGAGACGCTTATCGAGTAGCGTCGCTCCCACGAGCCCGATCCAAACGTGTACGTCAGCCTCCAAAGATGTCGAAAATTGTCGGTTTTGGAGGGTGACGTACATGTTTTTGGTGAGGGGCGGGCTCGAATCCCTCCTCCTGCGCGTAATTGAAATGTGCCCAAAAAGAAAAAAGCCCCA
>DBEXKF010000147.1:0-6858 GCA_048175045.1 Collinsella sp. | reverse complement strand
AGGGACAGCTGCAGGCGGTCGATATGGCGACCTTTGCACTCTATATTTCGCTGTTCTGCACGCCGCTTGAGACGCTCGTCAATTCGGCCGAAACGTATCAGAAGGCTATCGCCGGCTTTAAGCGTATGGACGAGGTGCTCTCGACCGCGCCGGATATCCAGGACAAGCCGGGCGCTACGGATCTGCAGGTGACTGCCGGCGCCGTGGAGTATCACGACGTGTGCTTTAACTACGAGGATGTCGAGCTGGGCGAGGGCGATGCCGACGAGCGTCCCGTTATTGACCATATGGACCTGTCCATCAAGCCCGGGCAGACCATCGCTTTGGTTGGCCCTTCGGGCGGTGGCAAGTCCACGACCTGTTCGCTGCTGCCGCGCTTTTATGACGTGGCTACCGGATCCATTAGCATCGACGGTCAGGACGTACGCGATGTGACGCAGCAGAGCCTGCGCCGCGCCATCGGCCTGGTGCAGCAGGATGTTTATCTATTTGACGGTACGATTGGCGAGAACATCGCCTACGGCAAGCCGGGCGCCACGGCAGAAGAGATCGCCGAGGCCGCCCGTCGCGCCAACATCGATGCCTTTATCGAGTCGCTTCCACAGGGCTATGACACCGTGGTGGGCGAGCGCGGTAGCCGTCTTTCGGGCGGACAGAAGCAGCGCGTTGCCATCGCGCGCGTGTTTCTCAAGAACCCCAAGATCCTGATTTTGGACGAGGCGACGAGTGCTTTGGATAACGAGAGCGAGGAGGCGGTGCAGGAGTCGCTCGAAGAGCTGGCACGCGGCCGCACCACGATTATCATCGCCCACCGTCTTTCGACCATTAAGCATGCCGATGAGATTGCGACCGTTGAGCATGGTCGCGTTGTGGAGCGTGGCACGCACGAGGAGCTTCTCGCCCGTGGCGGCACCTATGCCCGTTACTATCGAATGCAGTTCGAAGGTGCGCGTGCGCACGAGCTCGACTGATTGATATGACAGGAAGTTTATGGCTGACAAGAACCCTTTGACTCCGGAAGAAGTGACGGAGTTATTCTCCGAAATCGATGCATCCGGCGTCTTGGATCCCACGCTCGCCAAAAAGCGTACCGAGCGCATGCGTGAGAAGGAGGCTGCGGCCAAGCGCGGTGACAAAGCGGCGCTAGCGCAGCTGCGCAGCGAGGACCGCGCGAGCCAGGCAAAACATATCGACCCGCTGTCCGAGGACGATCCTTCGGGCTCGCAGGTGAGCCATACCATTACGAAGACCGCGATGGCCGTGGTCATCGGTATTTTGGTGCTGATCGTGGGCATGCAGATTGGCTACGGCGTGATGCGTCGTCTGAACACCGCCAACCTGTCCGAGAGCGTTTCGGTCGATACCGTTTCGACCGCGCTCAAGGGTGGACTTGAATGGGGCAACGGCTTTACGCAGTTCCCGCTCGACTTTACCGTCGATGAAGCCGATGAGCGTACGGGCACGGTCGAGGTGACGGTGTTGGACACATCGTCTGCCAACGAGCTCGAGCTGCTGTCCAACGGGCAGATCCAGGCCGCGGCGCTTGCGACCAACGCGCTGCTCAACGACAAGATCGACCGCGTGGTGTATAACGTTCACGCCTATATCGACGAGGATAGCAACATTCAGCACGATTCCTTCTTTGGCATGTTCCCCGCGCGGGGCCACCAGAGCGCCATTTTGACGTTCGTGTGGACCAAGAGCTCATCCAACGCCACGAGTATCGACTGGAAGATGCGCATCGTGAGTATGGATGACACCATCGCCGAGCGCATTCAGAAGCAGGTGAACTCGGTGTCGTCGTTGATTGAGGACCCGGTGGTGAGCCAGACCAAGATTGACGAGGAAAAGGCCGAGCGTGACCTGGAACATCGTCTGCATGGCCGCGAGATTTTCCGCGGCGGCAAGCCCGATCGCACACCGTCCGAACTGCTGGAGCAGGACAAGAAAAAATAAGACGCCATCATCCCGCGTGAGCCACAAGCCCCGCGGGATGATTTTTTTGGGACGGGGATTAAAAAACATTATGCATAGAAAGTCATAATTATCATTTCGTAAACATTTCGATGAAATTAACGCCATGAGGCATGCTTGCGGTTACAATACCGCGAGGCCTAACTACACACCTTTAAGCCGGTCCTGTGAGACCGGGAAGGAGAATTATGGCGAACAACCATACCGCGGGCGCTGCCGCCCGCACCTTCGCGCCCAGCGAGCTTTGCCAGCGTATGCTGGCCAAAACCAGCAAGGGCACCTGCGGTCCCTGCATCCTGTATCTTGAGGATGGGACCATTTTTTATGGACGTGCATGCGGCGCCGAGGGCACCGCGACCGGCGAAGTCTGCTTCAACACCTCGCTCGAGGGCTACTTTGAGGTCATGACCGATCCGAGTTATGCCGGCCAAATCGTAACCATGACCTATCCGCAGATCGGCAACTACGGTATCGACGAGACTGACGTCCAGTCGGCCTTCCCTGGCGACGCCGTGCGCTCTGCGAGCGCTCCGGCTATGCGCGGCATGATCGTTCGCGACATGTGCGCCACGCCTTCTAACTGGCGCTCGGCCGTCAGCGTGCCGGAGTACCTGCGCGCTCACGGTATCGTCGCTATCGAGGGCGTCGACACCCGCGCTCTTGTGCGCCACCTGCGCGACAACGGCTCCAAGATGGGCATTATCTCGACCGAGATCTTCGACGTCGACGAGCTTGCCGAGCGTCTGGCCGCAGCGCCCACGCTGGTAGGCGAGAACCTGGTCAAGACCGTAAGCTGCCCCGCGCCTCACGAGTTTGTGGCCGCCGACCTGCCTGCCACGCATGACTTTGCGCTTGCGGTTGCCGCTCCTGCCCGTCACAAAGTGGTCGCCTACGACTGCGGTGTGAAGCACGGTATTCTGGAGGGGCTGGTCCGCGCCGGCTGCGACCTTACCGTCGTGCCGTGGGATACGCCTGCGAGCGAGGTGCTCGATATGAATCCCGATGGCGTCTTTTTGTCCAACGGACCCGGCGACCCCGACGCCGTGGTGGAGACCTACGAGCAGGTGCAGCGGCTGATCGGCAAGGTGCCGATCTTTGGCATTTGCCTTGGTCACCAGATGATCAGCTTGGCGTGCGGTGCCCAAATGGAAAAGCTTAAATTCGGTCACCGTGGCGGTAACCAGCCGGTTATGAACCTGGTGAGCCGTCGCGTGGAGATCACCGCGCAAAACCACGGCTTTGGCCTGTTGTTCCCCAGTCTGGGCAAACTGATCCCGGAGCTTTCCGGCGGCGAGGCCGAGCATGCGGCCGATGGCGACCTGCGCGCCTGGGTGCGTCGCGGCATCGCGCCGGTCGTGATGAACGAGCGCTTCGGCCGCATTCGCCTGACGCACGTGAACCTCAACGACGGCACCGCCGAGGGCATCCAGCTGCTCGACGCCCCGTGCTTCTCGGTTCAGTACCATCCCGAGGCCTCGCCCGGCCCCACCGATGCCCACTATCTCTTCACCGCCTTTACGCGACTCATGGACGGCGAGGAGAACTACCTGGACATCGACACCGCGAAGGACCGCCTTGCCGGCTGGAACTTTGCTGAGTCCGAGAACGCCGCGACCGAGACCGAGGAGAACTAACATGCCGAAACGTACTGACATCAAGCGCATCCTCGTCATTGGTTCGGGCCCCATTGTCATTGGCCAGGCCTGTGAGTTCGACTACTCCGGTGCCCAGGCCTGCAAGGTGCTCAAGGAGGATGGCTTTGAGGTCATCCTGGTCAACTCCAACCCGGCGACCATCATGACCGACCCGGGCTTGGCCGACCGCACCTATGTCGAGCCCATCACTGCCGAGTTTATCGAGCGCGTAATCAAGAAAGAGCGCCCGGACGCGCTGCTGCCCACGCTGGGCGGCCAGACCGGTCTGAATGCCGCCGTCGAGCTGGCGAAAGACGGTACGCTCGACAAGTACGGCGTCGAGATGATCGGCTGCGACCTGGCCGCTATCGAGCGCGGCGAGGACCGCAAACTCTTTAACGAGGCCATGGCCGAGATTGGCCTGGAGGTCGCGCGCTCGGGCTATGCCTACAGCGTGGCCGACGCCGAGGCCATCGCCGAGCGCGTGGGCTATCCCTGCGTACTGCGCCCGAGCTTTACCCTCGGCGGCGCCGGTGGCGGCATCGCTCATACTCACGAGGAGCTCGTCTCCATCGTGAGCCAGGGCCTCGAGCTCTCGCCTGCCCACGAGGTGCTGGTCGAGGAGTCCATCGAGGGCTGGAAAGAGTATGAGATGGAGGTCATGCGTGACCACGCCGGCAACGGCATCATCGTGTGCTCCATCGAGAACCTCGACCCCATGGGCGTGCATACCGGCGACTCCATCACCGTGGCACCGGCGCAGACCCTCTCCGACCTTGAGTATCAGCGCATGCGCGTGGCCTCGCTCGCCATTCTGGAGAAGATCGGCGTCGAGACCGGCGGCTCCAACGTGCAGTTTGCCGTGAACCCCAACACCGGCCGCCTGATCGTCATCGAGATGAACCCGCGAGTGAGCCGTTCGTCCGCGCTGGCCTCCAAGGCCACGGGTTTCCCCATCGCCAAGGCCGCCGCGCGCCTTGCCGTGGGCTACACGCTCGACGAGATCGTCAACGACATCACCAAGGCTACACCCGCCTGCTTTGAACCCACGATTGACTACTGCGTCGTCAAGGTGCCGCGCTTTGCCTTCGAGAAGTTCAAGGGCACTGATCCTACGCTCACCACGCGCATGAAGGCCGTGGGCGAGATCATGGCGATCGGCCGCACCTTTGAGGAGGCCTTTGGCAAGGCCATGCGTTCGCTGGAGGACGGGCATCAGGGCATTTGTGCCGGTGGCAAGGAAGGTGCCGACAAACTGAGCGACGATGAGCTCGCTCAAGCCGTGGCAACGCCGACCGAGCACCGCATCTTCTTTGTGGTCGAGGCCCTGCGCCGTGGCTGGGACATCGCTCGCATCCATGCCATCTGCGGTATCGATCCGTGGTACCTCAACCGTATCAATGACATGGTGCAGGTCCAGGAGAGCATCCGCGGCCTGCGTGTGGAGGATATCGACGCCGACGCGATGCGCCTGCTCAAACAGTACGGCACGAGCGACGCCGAGATCGCCGCGCTGACCAGCTCGGACGAGCGCTTTGTGCGCGCCTATCGCAAGGGCCTGGGCGTGGTTCCCAGCATGAAGACGGTCGATACCTGCGCTGCGGAGTTCTCGAGCGCCACGGAGTACCACTACAAGACGTACGAGAACATCTACCGCACGAGCCCGGATGCCAAGAAGTGCGTGGCTCCCGACGAGACCACGCCGGCGGACAAGCCCAAGGCGATGATCCTGGGCGCCGGCCCCAACCGCATTGGCCAGGGTATCGAGTTCGATTACTGCTGCGTGCACGCGAGCTACGCGCTGGCGGCCCGCGGCTTTGAGACCATCATGGTCAACTGCAACCCCGAGACCGTCTCGACTGACTACGACACGTCCGACCGCTTGTACTTTGAGCCGCTCACCTACGAGGACGTCATGGATGTCATCGATGTTGAGCGACCCGATGGCGTCGTGGTGACGCTCGGCGGCCAGACTCCGCTTAAGTTGGCGCGCATGCTCGAGGAGAGCGGCGTTAACATCATGGGCACCAAGCCCGATGCCATCGACTTTGCCGAGGACCGCGAGCGCTTTGCCGCCCTGCTCGACAAGCTGGGCATTATGTACCCGCCGGCGGGCCAGGCCACCTCGTTTGAGGAGGCCGAGGCCGTGGCCGCGCACATCGGCTACCCGTTGCTGGTGCGTCCGAGCTACGTGCTGGGCGGCCGCGGCATGATGATCGCCTATGATGCCGAGCATCTGCGCGATTACATGGCCGAGGCTGCGCGCATTAGTCCCGACTACCCGGTGTACCTAGACCGCTTCTTGGAGGGTGCGATCGAGTCCGACGTCGACGCCCTGTGCGACGGCGAGGAGGTCTACATCGGCGGTATCCTGGAGCATATCGAGGAGGCCGGTATTCACTCCGGCGACTCTGCGACCTGCATCCCGCCGTTCAGCTTTAGCGAGAGCCTGCAGGCGAAGCTCCGCGAGACCACGCGCCGCATCGCGATGGCGCTGGGAGTCCGCGGCCTGGTCAACGTGCAGTACGCCATCAAGGGCGAGACCGTCTACGTGATCGAGGCCAACCCGCGCGCGAGCCGCACCGTGCCGTTTATCTCCAAGGCCACCGGTGTGCCGCTCGCCAAGTGCGCGGCGCGTATCATGGCGGGCGATTCTATCGCCAGCCTGGGCCTGCCGAGCGACGAGCGTCAGCTCGATTGGTTCTGCATGAAGGAAGCCGTTATGCCCTGGGGCCGTTTCCCCGGTGCCGACGTTATTCTGGGACCCGAGATGAAGTCGACGGGCGAGGTCATGGGTATCGCCAAGAGCTACCCCGAGGCATACGCCAAGACGCAGCTGGCGATCGACTACAAGCTGCCCGATCCGAGCTGCGGCAAGGTGTTCATCAGCGTGTGCGACCGCGACAAGCGCCATATCCTTTCGGTCGCCCGCATTCTGCGCTACCTGGGCTTTGACATCTGCTCTACCGAGGGTACGGCGCGCGTGCTGCGCGGAGGCAACGTGACGTGCGAAGTCGTGGAGAAGATCAGCGGCCCGCACGACGGCGAGCGTCCCAACATCGGCGACCTCATCGCCGATGGCAAGATTGCGGTAATCATCAACACGCCGTACGGCCCGGGTTCTCGTGGCGACGGCTATCTGTTGCGCACCGAGGCCGTGCGCCGCGGCGTGACCTGCGTGACGGCGATGTCTGCCGCCAACACGTACGTGAGCGCCATCGAGGCCGTGCGCGAGGACCAGCAGGGCCAC
>DBEXKF010000146.1:0-4825 GCA_048175045.1 Collinsella sp. | reverse complement strand
CCATCATGAAATCCGAGTTCTTTTTGCGCCTACCTTCCGAAGACGCGGGACCCGACGATGCCGCGACCGGGCAGGACCTCATGGATACGCTCCACGAGCATGAGCACGAGTGCGTGGGCCTCGCTGCCAACATGATCGGTGTGCGCAAACGCATCATCTGCGTAAAGGACGGCAACAGGACGCTGCTCATGTACAACCCGCAGATTCTTGAGCAGGTCAATGCCTATCAGACGAGCGAAGGCTGCCTCTCGCTGACCGGTGAGCGTCCCTGTACCCGCTATCGCCGCATTAAGGTTGAGTATTTGGACGAGAACTTTGTCCACCGCATCAAAAACTTCTCGGGCTACACCGCCGAGATCATCCAGCACGAAATCGACCACTGCAACGGCGTCGTTATATAGTTCCGCGAGTCAAGGAAAATGATCTGTTTTCCTCCGTCCCTAATGGACCATGGTAACGACGCAGGCTGAGCACACGACAGCGAGCGAGCCGCATTTGCGCCAAGGTGACGTGAAATGAGAGGGCGCTGACCTTCTGGTCGCGCCCTCGAAATTGAACGTCAGATTGGCGCAAATGCGGCTCGCGCAGCGTCAAGCGGTCCGCCGTTCGGTAGAACGGCGGAACTAATTAGCTTTGGCGGTAATGATCGAAGAAGTCGGCGAGGTCTTCGAGCGACTCTTTGAGCACTTCCATGCGCGGCAGGTACACGATGCGGAAGTGGTCGGGCTCGCCCCAGTTAAAGCCGCCGCCGCGCGTGATGAGGATCTTCTTCTCGTGCAGCAGATCGAGGGCAAACTGCTCGTCATCGGTGATATTGAACTTCTTAACATCCATCTTGGGGAAGATATAGAACGCCGCGCGCGGCTTGACCACCGAGATGCCATCGATCTTGTTGAGTGCCTCGTACACAAAGTTGCGCTGCTCGTAGACACGACCGCCGGGACGGATGTAGTCGTTAACCGACTGATGGCCGCCGAGCGCTGTCTGAACAATCGACTGAGCCGGCACGTTGGAGCACAGGCGCATGTTAGAGAGCATGTTGACGCCCATGATGAAGTCGCTCATGCAGCGCTGGTTGCCCGAAAGCACCATCCAGCCAATGCGATAGCCCGCGATCATATGCGACTTGGACAGGCCGCTAAACGTAATGCAAGGCAGGTCGGGGGCGAGCGAGGCAATGGAGACGTGCTCGTAGCCGTCCATGCACAGGCGGTCGTAGATCTCGTCGGCAAAAATCATGAGCTGGTGCCTTCGCGCGACCTCAACAATGCCCTCGAGCACCTCGCGCGGATAGACGGAGCCCGTGGGGTTGTTGGGGTTGATGATGACGAGGGCCTTGGTCGCGCTCGTGATCTTGGACTCCATATCCTCCAGGTCGGGATACCAATCCGCCTGCTCATCGCACAGATAGTGCACAGGATGGCCGCCGGCAAGGGTCGCGCACGCCGTCCACAGTGGGTAGTCGGGGCTGGGGATCAGAATCTCGTCGCCGTTGTCGAGCAGCGCGTTCATCGAAAGCTGAATGAGCTCGGACACGCCGTTGCCCGTGTAGATGTGCTCCATTTGAACGTTGGGCAGGCCCTTGATCTGCGAGTACTGCATAATCGCCTTGCGCGCAGAAAACAGGCCGCGCGAGTTGGAATAGCCTTCGCAGTCGGGCAGTTGCTGGCGCATATCCTTAATGACCTCATCGGGCGTGCGGAAACCAAAGGGCGCGGGGTTGCCGATGTTGAGCTTGAGAATACGCTCGCCCTCGTCCTCCATACGGGCGGCCTCGTCGACGACGGGACCGCGCACGTCATACAGGACATTCTCGAGTTTGGTGGATTTAGAAAAAGTACGCATGGTGGTGCTCCTTGGAATTTGAGCTGAGGGATGGGGTTCGGGCTTGGAATCGTTGCGAGGCGATGATGTCTCGCCTTGATCGGCGTCACCGGCAAGCAGCCAGGTAACATCGACCTCCAAAATGCGGGCGAGCAGCTCTGCCACATCGCGCCGCGGGATCGTCTTGCCGCTCACATATTGGCTCATCTGACTCTTGCCGAGTTTTTTACCGAGCATCTCCGATGCACGAATCACGTCCGACTGTCGAACGTCGCGATCGGACATAGTCTGTCGCAGGCGATCGCTAAACGTCTCTTGGGCCACAGGAACCTCCTTGCTGGCAAAGTTCAATTTATAGAATACGAATTGAACCAAGGTTCAATTTAGGCAGCAGTATAACGCGGCACCTCATTCGAAAGTTCAATTTCATAAGAAAATGCACCGGACTCTGAGATTTGCCCAAAGCGGACAATGACGTGTACACGTTTAGAGGTATTCAAGGAATCGAGCCGCCGCAAGCGAAACGTCAGCGGTGCGGTATATGGCGTTGATCTGCCGATGAGGATGTCCCTCGAGCGGGCGCACGGCAACATCGAACTGGCAGCGGCGCAAGATGAGCGCCGGAAGAATGCTCACGCCCAGACCGTCCTCGACCATGGCCATAATCGCATAATCATCCCAGGTCGACAGCTTAGAGCGCACCGCCAGGCCCGCGCGGCGAAACAGCGGCGTAATCTCATCATCTGTGCCGCGTTCCAGCAGAATAAACTGCTCGTTGGCCAAATCGGCAAGAGAGACGACCTCCGCCGCGGCAAGCAAAGAGCCTGTTGGCACTACCGCCATTAACTCGTCTCGCACCAACGGCCGCGACGCCATGCCGGCGCCGCGTGGTTCGCGCGGAATAAAGCCCAGGTCGCAGCGACCTTCCGCCACCCATTGCTCAATCTCGGAGTAATCACCCATCAGCAGCTCGTAATCGACGTCCGGGTGATCGGCGCGAAAGTGCGCAATCACCGGCGGCAGCACGTGGGTCGCCACGCTCGAAAACGTACCGATGCAGATTTTGCCGCGCATGAGCCCACGCATCTCATCCACCCGTCGCTGCAAGCGAGTGAATTCCTCACAGAGCGCCTCAACCGCCGGCATAACTTGCCGCCCGTCGGCAGAAAGCACTACGCCCTCGCGGCTTCTATCAAGTACTTTAAAGCCCCAGTCAGCCTCAAGATCGGCCACCATACGGCTCACGCCCGACTGCGAATAGCTCAGCCGCTCGGCGGCGCGCGTAAAACTGCCGGCGCGCACGGTCTCGAGCAGGACCTGCATCTTTTGAACATTCGTTTCCACGGCACCCCTCCACATATGCATGAGCTTTTTTCATGTTATCTATGAATTATATTCGCTTTTCTTCTATAGCCAGTTCACCCATAGTGAACATGCTCGGATATAGAAGGGATTTCAGCGCATGAACAACGGACTGTTTACGTACTTAGCAGCATTGCTATTGTTTGGCTCCAACGGCATCATCGCCGCTGCCATTGCGCTGCCGAGCTCCGATATCGTGCTACTGCGCACGTTTTTGGGCGCACTCTCGCTTGTCACCCTCCTCGCCGTCACCCAACGCCATAAGCTGCAGGCGCCATCCCGCCCCCGCGAAGCCGCAGCCCTCCTCCTCTCGGGAGCCGCACTGGGCGCCAGCTGGATTTTTCTGTTCCGCGCCTACCAGACGATTGGCGTCGGCGTATCCTCGCTGCTGTACTACTGCGGCCCCATCATCGTCATGGCGCTCTCCCCGCTCATCTTTGGCGAAAAGCTGACCGGCAGCAAAATCGCCGGCTTTATCGCCGTCGCCTGCGGTGCTTTTCTCATTGCGGCACAAGGTCTAGGCGGCAATATGCCCATTGCGGGTATCGCTTGCGGCATCGCCTCGGCCTTCTGCTATGCATTGATGGTCATCGCCAGCAAGGGTGCGCCGCACATCGAGGGCCTCGAGAACTCCGCGCTCCAGGTGAGCGCCGCCTTTTTGACCGCGCTGGTCCTTACGCTCCTCACGCAGGGCGCCCCCTCATTCCTGTCCGCCGGCGTCGCCGCCAGTATTGATTGGCGCGCCGTCGTCATGCTCGGCGTCGTCAACACCGGCATCGGCTGCCTGCTCTACTTTAGCGCCGTCGCCAAACTGCCCGTCCAGACCGTCGCCGTCGTCGGCTACCTCGAGCCGCTTTCGGCGGTCGTGTTCTCGGCCGTCCTTTTGGGCGAAGCCATAACACCGGTCCGTCTGATGGGCGCCGTGCTTATCATCGGCGGCGCGATCTTTTGCGAACTCGCCGGCAAACGCGCAAACGCCAAGGCTGGCATCGCCCAGGCAGCACGTGCTTAAAGCCCCTGCTTTGAAATGCTACCTGCGTACATAAATAATCCTCAGCTGGGGATTATTGTCTAAAATAACCTGATGTGCCAAACTGCTCTTGTATGTATAAAGACGGCATAAAGGTTATCTGTCCTAGACGGATAACCGGATGTCCAAGGGAGTCCACGTGGCACATAACAAACTGGAGGCAAGCCCCCAAGATCAGCGTGGTCAAGGCGGGCATGGAGCCATTCCCCTCTCCGCTGGCATGCTGCTCGTTACGCTCGGCGTCGTCTACGGCGACATCGGCACGAGCCCCATGTACACCATGAAATCAATCGTCGCCAACAACGGCGGCATCGGTACCGTCAGCGAGGACATGATCTTAGGAGCGCTTTCGCTCGTCATCTGGACCATGACGCTCGTGACCACGGTCAAGTACGTGGTTATCGCCATGAAGGCCGATAACCACAACGAGGGCGGCATCTTCGCCCTGTTTAGCTTGGTGCGCAAAGTGGCGCCGTGGCTGATCCTTCCCGCCATGATCGGCGGCGCGGCACTGCTTGCCGACGGCATCCTCACCCCCGCCGTCACGGTTACCACGGCCATCGAGGGCTTGCGCACTATCGAGTGGGGCCATGCGCTTTTGGGTGACGG
>DBEXKF010000145.1:0-14666 GCA_048175045.1 Collinsella sp. | reverse complement strand
TTTTGGTTGGCGAACCTGGCCACGGGCGTGTTCTGCGGTGCAACGATTTTCGCGGCCACGTTTGCTGCCCTGTGCGCAACGTTTTTCACGGCGAAAAGACGCCGTGCCAAGCTCGAGGCAGAACTCGACTCCCCTGATGATATCTAATGCGAAATGGGCTGGCTCTGGGTATCCAGAACCAGCCCCTTTTGGTGTTCGATGAGCCGAGTCGGCGTCTCTCACAAAAGTAACTAGGAGCTAGCGAGGCCTATCCGAATTGACCTCATCAGCGGTGTCGGTTTCGAGCGCCGTGCGGCGGGCGCTGTAGGCGACGAGGCCGGCGCCTGCTGCGGCGAGTGCTGCTGCGGCTGCCGTAAGGGGAGCGTTGACATCGCCCGTGCCCGCAAGCGCGCCCGCTTTTCCGGGGCGCTTGTTATTGCCGTGATCCTTGCCGCTGCCAGAGCCACTGCCGCTACCGGAGCTGCTTCCGCCGGAGCCGCCACTGCCGTCCGCCGTCATCGGTGCATCGTGAAGCCCCGTCGTATCCGCGTTGTCGCATACGCCGACCTGAACTTCTGAGCGTTCGCATGCCGCGTCGGGCACATGAAGCTCGTGCAGTACGGCACCCAGCGCCGAGTTTGCGCCCGGTCGAATTTCCTCGAGCGTTACGGGATCGAGCGCCACCAGATTACGCGCCTTCGCATACAGCGTTACGCGTTTGCCCACTTCGTCGCTCCAACTCTCGGGGATAGCGAAGCTCATGCGGAACTGTGCCGTGCAACCCGGTGCCAGCACGGCGTTGCCACTGTCGGCTACCAGCGGGTGCGTTGCAAAAGGTGTGCCCAGCGTTTCGAGCGCGTACTTCACGTGTGCCATGTCGTTGACCGAAGCGTCCTCGGCAAGCTCTGGATCGTAGATCGATGCCATGCGTGTGTTCGCTCCGAACCCGATGGATGCGCTGGAGAACGGCTGGCTGGAGCCCTCTCGGTACAGATCGATTGTGCCGGCGGTCAGCAAGGTGTTGCCGTCGTTTCGCACCGTGACCATGAAGGATTCGCCTGCTGCTCCGGGCACCACCGCGCCCGAGGTAGCGACTGCGCCCGTCGGAGTGGCACACGCCACCAAGGGCACTTCGATGCCGTGTAGTTCTGCCTCGCTCTTCTCCGCGCTCACAATGTGCGTGGCGAGCGCGGAGAGCATGCTCCCCGACGTCAAAAATGTCGTTATCTGATCGACGGGATGGTCCAGCTCGCACATCACGAACGGCTCCGTAAACAGATCGCCTGCCAAGGTGCTGGCGAAGATGCGGAAGTGCTTGCCCATCACTGCTACCGGGTTGCCTTCTTCGTCGTAGGTTTGCCCCACCTTGCCATCGGTGTTCTCTACATAGAGCACGCACCTGCCGTTGTTGCTTACGCTAAACGATGCCGGGCCACAGCCTGCGGCACCCACGGGCTGCGTTGCAAATGCCGATGCGCCTCGCGTCCAAGTAATATGCTGCAGTTGCTCGTTGACGGTAGCCAAAAAGCCCGTGTGCTGCGGCCACGGCACCGCGTGGGGTACTGTGGCATCTGGCGACATAACGCCCCAGCTCGCAATGGACTGGCCGATCACGGCGTACGATGCACAGCCACAACCGCCTGCGGTCTCGTATGCAATGGGCACCACCATTTTGCCGTTGATATTCTCGGGCGCGCCGAGCTCGATGCTCGACGGTGCCTGCGGAAAGCGGAGGACCTGACGGAACGTGAGACTGTCGCCCGAAACGTCCGACCACAGGGTAAAGCACTCCAGCGCAACCTCGGCCTCGCTGCCGAGCGTCTTTTCTGCGGTGGTTCCGCGGCGGTGGAGGTAGGCACCCGACAGGCGCCCGTCGGCCAGCGTCTTGCCCACCGTGATGCGCGGACACTGCAGGCAATGGTGGCCATCCTCCTGAAGGCGGCCGTGCGAGATGCTGCGCCGCGACGTGTGCGATATCACGCGAACTCCGTCGTTGCTTATGCGCAGGCGCACAACGGACAGTATGCCGGATGTGCTCGCCGTATCGAAAAGGGTGTTGTCACCGGCGGGGCGCTCGCCCGAGACCAGCAGCACGTAGGCGTCCTGGTTTCCTCTTCCGTCCGTATATTCCGCCACGTCGAAGTCGTAATCGTATATGCCGTCGCGCTCCACGTCGCCCTCGCCAAACCCAAGGGGAAAGTCCACGGGCGTGGGAGCGGACCACGTGCCGTTCGTCTTTGTATGCACCACCAGGCGCGAGCGACCATTGTCGCCGTAGCGCACCGAGGCGATACGGAACAGGCATTCTACGCCGGCAATCATTGCCAGCTTCATGTGGGCTTCGCTGAGCACGCCGGAAAAGAGCACGTTGTCGCTCGAGGGCTTGATGCCGCCACGCTCGTCCTCCGACACGCCGGCAGAATTGGCGTTGGGGTCCGCAACGGCGTTTGTTGCCTGACCGATATAGGTGTACTCATACATTGGCGCGGCGTTTTCGTCGTTCTCTATCAGTGCGTGGACGAAATGCTCGATCTGTCCCGTGTCGTCGCTTTCTGCATCCGCCTCGAGCTCAATGCGCGTGACCGACCGGTCCCAATCACGTACGGTAGGCGCGACATTCCTTGCAGTGGCCTTAACCTCAGCGCGTGCGAGCAGCTCGGCGTTGGTGACGATGGTGGCCGATGCGATAAATTGCGGCACGCCGCCCGCCTCGATGTTGCCGGGCATGCCGAAGCGGGCATCCAACGTGTAAGGCATATCTCCACCCAATGCGAGCTCAGAGCGCTGGAGCACATACTGGTTGCCATTGTTCACCGACATATTCCATGAATCGAGGAGTGTGGGCCACGACCCCGACCAAGCCTTGGTGGTCCACTTGAACATTACGAACTGGAGTATCACATCGACATCGACGTCTGCACCTACGCGCAGTCGCGGAAGCTGGTGTCCATTTGCCTTTTCGTACCCAATGAACAGCGTGAGGGATGCGGCGCCGCGCACGGCAGACGAAGCGACGCCTGCAACGCCGGCGCCAAAGGTGACGGCAAGCCCGATCTGGATGGTGAATGATCCCGACGTATTGGAATAGTCGAGCGAAATGTTTTTGAAGAACGCCGCACCGCTGCCGTGCGTGTGGGCGCCCACGGCGAGCGCCAGCTTCGCCAGCACCCAGGGGTTGACGTTTAGGAAAAACGGCACCGGTCCTAGGGTAAACTGCTCGGTCCAATTGAGGTCGGTTCTTACCTGGAAGAGGGCCTTAATATTGCCGTATGCGGGGTCGTTGTTGTTACCCCAGGTTTTGCCCACCCAATCGTAGGCGAGCGAGCCGTACAGCTGTGTGGCGATATCCATCGTGAACAGCAGTGTGCAATGGTGGCGAAGGAGCTTAGTGTTTCTTGGGTCGGTGCCCGAGCCAGCGCTCATGCTCCTGTATTGGTTCCACTTTCCCTCCATCTCGTCGAGGTAGCGGTTTGCCTGCTTGGCGCCCGACTCACGCGGCGATTTCTTCCAGTATTCCGGATCCGGATTGCCCGAATCGTTCATGTAGCCGACCGGTTTGTATCCTCCGCCAAACAGCACGTATCCGGCAAACGAGAAATCGAACAAAATGGGGAACGAGGGCATCCAGCACGTGAACTTATTGCCGCCGATGCCGGGAAACGACGCGGGGAAATCAAACGGAGTAATCTCTTGGTCCATGGTAGTGGGGACGATAGTGGTCGAGCCCGATTCTGCCTTTGCGGCCGGCGCGGTGACAACGGCCATGGGGGAGGAGAGCGTATAGGTTTTGCCCTGATAGTCGAGGACAAAGCGCAGCTTGCATCCTTCCTCCAGAAGGCCCGAAGCTGCATCGAGGAACGTGTCTTCAAGCGTGAACGTTGCCAGATTATCCGAACCCGATGCACTGGCCTTGACTTGGCCAATCTGCGTGACGGTTTCGGGTGAGCTGCCCGCGGCAGGCGTCACTTTGTTGATGCGCAGCGTTGCCTGTCCACCCTGTGGCAGATGTGCCTGCACGGTAAAGGCGTGCGTATCGGGCTGCTCGTTTGCCGTGTCGTCCTTCGGCAATGTCATGAACGTGGCTTCAGCGTACTGGATGTCCCATTCGTCGAATGTGAGCTGGCGGAAGTACGGCTCGCCGTCGGAAAGCGGACGCGTGGGCGCGGTTATGGCGGTGCCGCCCTGGATACGCGCAAGGGGAATCTCGACATCACGGTAGCCCGCCATGCTAATGGAGATGCCGCCGTTAAAGTCGTACGCGTCGAGAAGCGTTGCCTCGTCCACGTAGCCTTCCGAAAGAGGCGCGACCTCAAAGATGGCCGTGCCCTCGTCGTCGGTAGTGGCGGAGAGCTGCTTGCCCGCGGCATAACGCGACGCGAGCGTGACCTGGGCTCCCTTGATGGGCATATTCTTGTTGGCGACGTCGATCACAACCACACCAAACATGGTGCGCGAGAGCACCAGGACCTTGAAGGGGTCTTCTTCGTCGGCATAGGCCGCGGTGGGCGCGAACGGCAGCAGGAAGGCATTTTCGCTTCCCGGCACGCGAGGCAACATAATGCTCGCTAGCGAGGATGTTCCGGCGATAAGTAGCGAACGGCGATCAAGCATTTTGGGCTCCCATCCCGCAAATTTCGGTGGAAATAATCCAATTTTGCGAGAAGGTGCCCCGTGGCGGTAGTGCCGTTCGAGGGTCAAAATGTCCAATTTGAGCGCGCGAAAGCGCTAGGCCCCCGGAGTGCTTTCGATACGCCGGGCAGTCTGGCCGCTAGCGCAACATGTGGGCAACCAGCTCGGCGCGAGTTCCGATACCAAGCTTGGCATACACTCCTGATAGGCGGTTTTTGACGGTGCCCGGCGATACTCCCATATGGCGTGCGATTTCGGCGTTGGTCCACCCGCGACAGGCGAGCATGGCCATGGTGAATTCCGTGGTCGTTAGATCGTCGGCCACGTCCTCGCCCGAATCGGGGTTGTGGATGCGCCGCCAGCCGTAGCTGAATCGATACGTAATCTCGATGATGCGTGCGAAGTCGTCAGGGTATTGCGTTTTTAGACACGCCTCGATAAGCCCCTGCAAAAGGCCGCGGTGCTCGCCGATAAGTTCGACAAGGCCGTCGGGGCGCGCAACGTTCCAAGCAGCTCCGAAGTGCGTTTTTGCGGCGTCGATGTCCTTGAGGCTCATGCATGCCATGGAAGCTGCCAGGTGCAGGAACAGCTCCGAGATGGGATAGCTTCCCTGTTTCATAATCAGGGCGTTTTCCGCCATGCCCAGGCTGCGGCCGTAATCGCCGCGCAGGTACAAGGCGTGCGCCATCACGTAGCTGGCGAATAGGCGCAGGCCTTCGGGCAGATGCGCCGCAAGTGGATAAAACTCTTCAGCAGAATACGGGGAAGGCAAGTGCAGCAGGACACTCGCGGCCGAGGCGAACAGGATATGCGTGGCGTGGACGGCGGGCGATTCCTCGTCAGTTGGCGTATCGAGGATGCCAACAAGGCACCGGCGGGCGTCGGCGATACGGTTGAGCGACAGACTGGCATATCCGCAGATAAGGCATGCGGAATAGCGCAGTGCGGGATCGGTGGCGTCAAGATAGGGGCGCGCCGTCTTGGCAGCGAGCGTGGCCTGTCCGCGAAAGTACAGCGCTTCTGCCGTGGCGATGGTGCGTGAATCGGGGTCGGAAATGCCTGCAACCGCAGCGTCAATCTGCCCCGGCACAAAGGCGGTGCACATCAACGGCATGGGAATGCGCGGGTAGCCATCGCAGTCCATCTTCCATCTCCCAACAGCTGGCAACAATGCAGCAATTGTACTCCTGTTGCTCGGGACCCCTTTCGTTTTACTGTTCGGTTAACGCTGCGGATCGTTTTGGAAGGCTTACGAGTATGGTAGTACCGTTCTCGGAACTTTCTTCGACCTCTACCGTGCCACCGTGAAGCGCTGCAATCTCCCAAACGAGCGCTAGTCCGAGCCCTGCGCCGCCATATGCCCTGCTGCGGGATTTATCCAGGCGAAAGAACGGTTGGAAGATGCTCTCGCGGTACTGCTTGGGTATTCCCGGACCCTGGTCCTCGACTCGCAGGAACACGTGGCTGTCGTTGTCGCAGATGGAGACGGTAACGCTCGAGTCGGTGCGGCTATAGCGGATAGCGTTTTCGGCCAGGTTAAACACCAGCCGATAGAGGAGCGTGTCGCTCCCGATTACTAGAGCGTCTCCAGCATAATTGAGGGCTATGCCCCTTTTTTCGGCAAGTGGCGCAAGGTCGGTGAGGACCTCTTCGGACAAGGGACCAAGTTCCACATCGTCCTCGCAAGGAACGCTGCGGAGCTCACTCATCTCGAGCAATACCTTGGCCATTCGAGACATGCGCTCGGTTTGTTCTTGTAGCAGGCCGAGCAGCTCGGCCGTTTCGGGTTGCAAACCGGGGTGCTCGGAGATGAATAGTTCAATCTGTGCTTGCATAAGGGCGAGCGGGGTGCGCAGCTCGTGTGCGGCGTTGCCGGTAAACTGACGCTGTGCAGAGAACCCTTCGCCAAGACGGGCGATCATGTCGTTGAAAGAGGCGCTGCATCGTTGTAGCTCGGTGGGCACATCTTCACTGAGTCTGATTTCGCTTAGATTATCAGGCTGCACGCGCTCAACCTGGGCTGCAAAAGCCCGTAGCGGTTTGAGTGCACGGCCGCTCACAAAGTACGCCAGCGCGCCGCCAAGGAGTGTGACTCCAGCCGTGATGTACCAGGCTGTCGTGCCAAAAGACTCCTGTGCGTCGTTTACGACGATCGTGACCTCGTCATCGAGGCTCCCCTTCGTTGGGTCAAACGCCTGAGGTGCATCTACGCCGGCTGCGCTAAGGGCCGAGATGTCACTGCCGATGGCATCCATGTAGCGCATGCCCGTATAGCCGACCAGGCAGTTCGTCAGCACGCACGCCGCACACGTCAGCAGCGCCGTCATAATCGTTATGCGCCATTGCAGCGAAAGCCTTTTCATTCGCCATCCTCCATAACGTAGCCCTCTCCAATCCGATTGCGAATCGGGTCGTATCCCAAAGCGCTGCGTAGCTTTTTGCGGAGTGACGAGATATGAACGCGGGTTGCGTTGCTAAAGCTGTTCACGCTGCTATCCCAAACGTGCTCGATAAGCTCCTCCTGACTTACCGGACGCCCCTGATTAAGCATCAGGTATTCCAAGATTCCCGTTTCCTTGCGCGTAAGAGATAAAGCCTCGCTGTCCACAGAAGCGATGCGCGCCTTGGTGTCAAAGCTGAGCTTTCCGCAGGTTAAAACTATGTCGCTTTGTGCGAAGCGCCTGAGGGTAAGGCTGCGGATCCTTGCCGCAAGTTCGTCCAGATGAAACGGTTTGGTAAGGTAATCGTTGGCGCCGGCATCGAGTCCGGCGACTTTATCGGATACTTCGCCACGCGCGGACAGAATCAGTACCTTGGTCTCGCAATCGGTTTTCCTAAGTTCCCTGAGCACGGTCATGCCGTCGACATGGGGAAGATTGAGGTCGAGTACCACGAGGTCAAAGACTTCGACGCCCAGCAGGTCGAGCGCCTCCCGTCCATCGTGGCAGCAGTCGACGCTGTACGCCAAGTTTCGCAAACTGCGTGCGATCGTGTCGCATAGTGCTCGCTCGTCCTCGACGATCAAAATACGCATAACAGTCTCCTTGCACATTCCAAATCGCGCTTAACACGGATTTTATAGTCGATATGGTCCAATGGTCGCGTAACGAAAGGAGTGGTTGGGTTGTTCAAAGCGGTAAAACCCGTGGTACAGGTCGCTTTGTTGATCGTCGGAATTGCCATGGTGTGCTTTGGCGTTATGCGTGGCGAGGCGGATGCCGTGCTGGCCAAAGCGATTAGGCTGTGCTTGGAGTGTATCGGAATTGGATAAAAGAGAAAACACTGCGTCGCATGTTTTGGCCCGATTTCGCGGATTCATTCAGGCGGCGGCGACGCTGGTCACCAATATTCACCTGCCAAACTTTGCCAAAGGAAGCATCTATCAGGGCGCGGGAAAAACAGTCTGCGTACCTGGACTTAATTGCTATTCGTGCCCCGCGGCATCGGGTGCGTGCCCCATCGGGTCGTTCCAGTCGGTGGTAGGTTCATCCAAGTTCAACTTTTCTTACTATGTTACCGGTACGCTCATTTTGCTCGGCGTGCTGCTGGGGCGCTTTGTATGCGGCTTTCTGTGCCCGTTTGGCTGGCTGCAGGAGCTGCTTCATAAGATTCCCGGCAAAAAGTTCTCCACGAAAAAGCTCAAGCCGCTCACGTACATCAAGTACGTCGTGCTGCTGTTTGCCGTGGTAGTGCTGCCTGCGTTGGTGGTCAACGATCTGGGGATGGGGGACCCGTTCTTTTGCAAGTACATCTGTCCACAGGGTGTGCTCGAGGGCGCCATTCCGCTGGCCATTGCCAATGCCGGCATTCGATCTGCGCTGGGGCAGCTCTTTACCTGGAAACTTGCCGTTCTCATTGCCGTGGTAGTGCTGAGCGTTTTGTTCTACCGCCCCTTCTGCAAATGGATTTGCCCACTCGGCGCATTTTATGCGCTCATGAATAGGGTGTCCTTGTTGGGGATTCAGGTTGACGCGTGCAAATGTGTCTCGTGCGGCAAGTGCTCAAAGGTTTGTCAGATGGACGTTGATGTGGTCCGCGCGCCCAATCATGCCGAATGTATCCGGTGCGGAAAGTGCATCGGGGCCTGTCCTGTCGATGCCATCAGCTATCGCTATGGCCTGGATGTGTCGGCGGAAAAGCTTCCCTTGACCGCTGATAAAAAGTAAACAAGCTTCGACAAAACGGAGGAATGACTATGAAGCTTTCTAAGATTGCGGCCCTGTTTATGGTGCCGGTATTGGCCTTGTGCCTTGTGGCATGTTCGGCGCCCGGTGGCAATGCGAGCGAATCTGCGAGCTCCGATCCTAAGATCGCAGAACTCACTGCGCAGAAGCCGGCCAATGCCGACGAGGCCGCCGAGTTGTATGCAAAACTCATGCAGAAGGAGAACGAGATCTTTTCGAGTGATAACGCGCTGTGGGAAAAGGTATTCAATGCGGCAAATAAAGACTCGGCAATGATTGAGGACGGCAGCAATTACGGCGATTTTCTGCTCAAGACCATCGACGGCGCCAAGGATGAGTTCACGGCGGATGAGCTTAAGACGCTCAAGACCGGTGCACAGCAGATCAAGGAGATCGAGGACAAGCTCGAGAGCCTGGAGAAGGAGTTCCCCGGCTGTGGAAGCACGCCGAGTGCAGGCGAGAGCGTCGACGCTTCGACCGCTGGCATGACGGCTGGTGCCAATGCTTCGAACGAGGCGACGAAGTTCCCCAGCTTTACGGGCAAGGACCTGGATGGCAACGACGTGAACAGCGACGAGCTGTTCTCTAAGAACAAGGTCACCGTCATGAACTTCTGGTTCACTACTTGCAAGCCGTGCGTGGGCGAGCTGGGCGATCTTGAGAAACTGAATCAGGAGCTTGCCAAGAAGGGCGGCCAGGTCGTGGGCGTCAATTCCTTTACGCTCGATGGCAACAAGGGCGAGATTGCAGATGCCAAGGACGTGCTGAGCAAGAAGGGCGTGACGTATAAGAACATCTGGTTCAAGTCGGATAGCGAGGCCGGTAAGTTCACGTCAAATTTGTTCTCGTTCCCGACAACGTATGTCATCGATCAGAATGGCAACATCGTAGGGGAGCCCATCGTGGGAGCCATCAGCTCCGCCGAGCAGCGCGCTGCACTCAACAAACTTATCGACCAGGCGATTGCGAATAGCGAGCAGTAAAAAACACGTAAAGCATCGCGAGGATCGTGTGTCGCTGTGCGTAGTAGTCCGCTGCCTTTCAAGATAATCTCCACCATATAGAGGCCCCACTTGGGGCCTCTTTTTTGGGCGCCGTTCCGTTCGTTTTTTGGCGCGGTTCCCTACATTCCTCACTGGTGTCGGTGAAAAATGGGGATAGAGTAGGACAAACGCGTCGAATACGAACGGCGGGGGAGAGTGGGCGAGTGCGCCCGCGTGGGAGAGGTTGCCGTCCATGTTGGAGCTCAAAGGTATTTGCAAAAGATACGTTACGCAGTCGTTTACGCAGGTGGCGCTCGACAGCGTAAGCCTGTCTTTTCGCGATAACGAGTTCGTGGCCATTCTGGGTCCCTCGGGCTCGGGTAAAACCACGATGCTCAACGTTATCGGCGGACTCGATCATTTCGATTCTGGCGACCTGCTGATCGACGGTATTTCGACTAAGGATTTTCACGATCGCGATTGGGATGCCTACCGCAACAACCGCATCGGCTTTGTTTTCCAAAGCTATAACCTCATTCCGCATCAGACCATTTTGGAAAACGTGGAGTTGGCGCTTACGCTCACGGGCGTGGGGCATGCCGAGCGCCGCCAGCGTGCGCGCGAGGCGTTGGAGAAAGTCGGCCTGGGCGAGCACGTTAACAAGCGCCCGAGCCAGCTATCGGGCGGACAGATGCAGCGCGTGGCCATCGCCCGCGCCCTGATTAACGATCCCGAGATCGTGCTGGCAGACGAGCCGACCGGCGCTTTGGACTCAACGACATCCGTACAGGTCATGGATCTGCTCAAGGACGTGGCGCGCGACCGCCTGGTTATCATGGTCACGCACAATCCCGAGCTGGCGTACCAATATGCCACGCGCATTGTCAACCTGGCGGACGGCAAGATCACCGACGATTCCGATCCCTTCGATGTCGCTGACGCCACGCGCCGCGAGGCCAAGCCTACGCGCAAAACCTCGATGAGCTTTGTGACGGCGCTGGGGCTTTCTGCCCGCAACCTTATGACCAAGAAGGGCCGTACGGCCATGACGGCCTTTGCGGGGTCGATTGGCATTATCGGCATCGCGGCGATTCTTGCGCTGTCCAACGGCGTAAACGGCTACATCAAAAAGGTCGAGGAGGATACGCTCTCGAGCTACCCGCTCACCATTTCCAAGCAGGATTACGACCTGTCGTCCATGATGGGCGGACAGGGGGCCACGGATGACGAGGCGTCCAACGGCGAGGATTCGTCCGACGACGGTACCGACGGCAAGGCTCAGGGAACCGATAAGATTCCCGTGGTCACGGCCGTAAAGGATATGTTTGCGAGCGTTAAGTCCAACGACATGACGAGCTTTAAGGCATGGCTTGACGACGGCGGCGATGGTATCGACAAAGAGGTCAACGCTATTCAGTACGGCTATGGCGTAACGCCGGTTGTCTATCGTGCCGGCAAGGGCGACGAGAAGCCCGTCCGGCTTGTTCCCAACGCTATGACCGAGGCCATGAGCGGAGGCGCGAGTTCGGCGGCAACGGTGAGCATGGAATCCATGGGAACCTCGGTCTTTAACGAGATGATTGACGACCAGAGCCTGCTCGACAGCCAGTACGATGTCGTCGCCGGTCATTGGCCCACGTCTGCCAACGAAGCCGTGATGGTGCTCTCGAGTCGTGGCACGGTGGGCGACTACACGCTCTACAGCATCGGCGCGCTGGATATCAATGAGCTCAACGATCTGGTAAACAGCGCTATGACGGCTGACGGTGGGGTCGAAACGCCCGAGACCGGCACCGAATTTACCTACGACGATGCGCTGTCCACGACGTTTAAGGTGCTGTCGCCGGCCGATGCGTATCGCAAAAACGAAGAGACCGGCATATGGACCGATATGTCTGGCGACACCGACTTTATGGCCGCCAAGGTTGCCAACGGTATTGACGTGCACATTGTGGGCGTGGTGCGACCCAACGAGACCGCCAACGCGAGCGCGTTGTCCCCGGGCATTGCCTACACGCATGCGCTGACTCGCCAGCTTATGGAGCGCGCCGCAAATTCGCAGATTGTGCAGGAGCAGCTTGCCCACCCCGAGACGGATGTCTTTACGGGCAAAACCTTCGACGAACTGCAAGGCGAGGCCAAGCAAGGCGTTGATCTGGGCAGCATGTTCAGTGTGGACGAAGCGGCGCTCAAGAGTGCGTTTTCGTTCGATACATCTGCGCTTTCGGGTGCGGCCGGCGGTATCGACCTTTCTGGTATTGACTTGTCCGGGCTGGACATTGACCTTTCGGACGTTGGAAAGGACGTCGACTTCAGCGACATCATGGCCAAAGCACCGGCCCCAGATTTCTCGGGCATCTTTGACGGTCTGGAACTCACGCCCGAGCAAATGCGGCAGGTGGGAACGCTTGCCAACCAACTGTTCGAGGGCTTTTTGCAGTCTGATCAGTTTAAGGCGCTGTCGCCCGAAGATCTTAAGGACGCGTCAAAGCTCTCTGCCGCATTCTCGACGTATCTTGAGCATGATGCCGCAGCCCAGCAATGCCTAGCTCAGCTGAAGGCCCTCGGCGGCGATGCCCTGGCCGAGCGCCTGCGGCAGGCGATGACCGACTATGTGCAAAAGCAGCTGGCTCCGTATCTGCAGCAGGCTATGGATCAGATGATGAAGACGATCAGCGACCAGATTGCGGCGACGGTGTCAGCTCAGCTCAAGGCAGGCACGGCTGGGCTTATGGACCAGATGGCGACGCAGATGTCTTCGAGTTTTGCCAACCTAGCGAGCGCTATGCGTGTGGATGCGAGCGCCTTTGCCCGCGCCATCCATTTCAACATGGACGCCGAGGACCTGAGTTCGCTCATGATGAGCTATGCCAAGGCTTCGAAGCTCACCTACGACAACAATCTGACCACGTTGGGTTATGCGGACGAGGCGGATCCCATCTCGGTCAAGATTTTCCCGCGCGACTTTGAGGCCAAGGAGCGCGTACTCGATCGCATCGATGCGTACAACAAGCAGGTCAAAGCCGCTGGCCACGATGATCGGGCAATTTCGTACACCGACTACATGGGCATCATCATGGGCTCGGTGACCGACATCGTGAACACCATCAGCTTGGTGCTCATCGCATTCGTGAGTATCAGCCTGGTGGTGAGCTCCATCATGATCGGCATCATCACCTACATCAGCGTATTGGAGCGCAAGAAGGAGATCGGCATCCTACGCGCAATCGGTGCGTCGAAGCGCAACGTGGCCAACGTATTCAATGCCGAGACCTTTATCGAGGGCCTCATCGCCGGCGTCTTTGCCATTGTCGTCGTGGTGCTCGTGAGTTTCCCGGTCAATGCTTGGGCGCTTGCGAACAAGCAGGTCCCCAACCTGATGAGCCTACCCGTGCAGGACGCGCTGGCGCTCATCGCGATCTCGGTGGTACTGACGGTCGTCGCCGGCTTGCTACCGGCCCGCAGCGCGTCTAAGAAAGACCCCGTGGAGGCGCTGCGCTCGGAATAATCTGGCAAAGGGACTGTCCCTTTGCCAGATTTGGGAAGGGACATCCCCCTCTCCTGCGCCTAGCTCGTTTTGCCCATCAACGTGATGCGGATGCTTGGATGGGTGTACTCGTCAAACTCGTCCTCGGGATCCGTGTCAAACGAGTAATACGCTTTGATGGGGTCATCGCTCGTCCTGATGGAGATACTCTCGTAGAGCGAACCGTTCAAGAAAGCCTGCCTAAACTCTTCGGGGAGCTTTTGCGGTGCTAGGAGCTCGGGGCTCACGGTCTTGACGTCTGCGGTTTGGACGACAGAGGAAAGCTCGTCAAAGTCGAGCTCGATGCGGGCGAGGTTGTTCTCAAGGCTCGCATCGGGGTCGATTTCCGCTATGTAACTCACTTCCTTGAGCGTTCCCTTGTTGTCGAAATCCAGGTACGTATAGGTCTTCTGGGTATCGGAGTCGCCGTCGTGTAAGTAGCCGCGGACGTGATAGCCGTAATCTTGATATCGCTCGTAGGGATCATCGGCAGACACGTACTCGCATGCGGGCTCTAACGTCTTGCGGGCGATGGCGATCTGTTCGGCCGCGGCCGCGGCGTTCTCCTGCATCTCGATGTTTCCCTGCGCCAGCTGCGGGATATAGGCACCGCATACGATTGCGAGGGGCAGCGCCACAAGCGCGATGATCCACTTTTTTGCACGGGGGATAGGCAAGCCGCAGGCCTCCGCCATGGCCTTTGCGTTAGCGAAGCTCTCGGTAAGCACATCTGCTGCGGTGGCAACGGCGCCTACGGCAGCGGCGACTTCTGCCGCGCCGCCCAGATTGCGTGCGGTCTCGTTGTCGCTGTTCTTGAGTAAGCGCGCGGCGGCCTGCGTACCGACAACGCCTGCGATTTGTGCCGAGCGGTCTTTCTCAGTCTGCTCGACGACGAGTCGGCACTGCATTTCCTTCCACTGCTTGCCGCGCATACCAAAGCGCGGCGCGAGCGTGCAGTAGCAGAATATGACGAGCTCGATGGCGGCGAGCACCAGGGCGGTCATCATGCCCGTCTCTTGGAAGCCCTCGTGATGAAAGACTATGTCGTCAATCATTTCGAAGGGAATAATCAAAAATGGCAGCACGAATGCCATGGCAAGCGCCGCACCGGCAATCTTGGGGTAGATGCAGTATCGCTGGATGCGCTTGCGTTCTTGTTCAAAAAGTGTAGCCATAGCCGGTCCTTGGTGTCGTGGCGGTCGTTGCGGCGCGCGGGGTGCGTCAGTCTGGGCTAGCGTTGGATAAGAGCATAGAGCAAGATACTCACTGCAATGAGCAGAAGGCCGATGTCCCCAACCAAGACGAGCGCGAGCAAGGATATCTGCGACGTGGTCACGGCGTTTCTGAGCGGCAACTGGAGCGTAG
>DBEXKF010000144.1:0-3855 GCA_048175045.1 Collinsella sp. | reverse complement strand
TCAAGATCGTGCTCGACGAGCTCACCGAGATGCTTGGCTCAACCGAGAGCAAGCTCGTCTTTAGCAACCGCATTCCCAATGTCATCATGCTTGTGGGTCTGCAGGGCTCCGGTAAGACCACGGCTGCCGTAAAGCTGGCCTACCTGCTCAAGAAGCAGGGCCGCTCGCCGTTGCTCGCCGCGTGCGACGTCTACCGTCCCGCTGCTGCCGACCAGCTGGCCACGCTCGGTGGCGAGATCGGCGTACCGGTCTTCCGCGGCGACGGTGCGCACCCGGTCGATATCGCCAAGGGCGCCATCCAGGAGGCCGTCGACCACCTGCGCGACGTGGTCATCGTCGATACCGCCGGACGTCTTCAGATCGATGAGCAGATGATGCAGGAGGCCGTGGACATCAAGAAGGCCGTCAAGCCCGATCAGGTGCTGATGGTCGTCGATGCCATGACCGGTCAGGATATCGTCAACGTCGTCTCGACCTTCGCCGAGCGCACCGACTTTGACGGCGTGATTATCTCTAAGCTCGACGGCGACGCCCGTGGCGGCGGCGCGCTTTCCGTGCGCCAGGTGACCGGCAAGCCCATCAAGTTTGTGAGCATGGGCGAGAAGCCCGATTCGCTGGAGCCGTTCTATCCCGACCGAATGGCCAAGCGAATCTTGGGCATGGGCGATGTTGTCGGCATCATCGAGAAGGCCCAGGAGGCGGCCGACGCCGAGCAGCTCGAGGCTGCCGAGCGTATGCTGCGCGAGGGCTTTACCATGAACGACATGCTCGACCAGATGAAGGCTGTCAAGAAGATGGGCGGCATGAAGGGCATCCTGGGTATGCTCCCCGGCGGCCAGCGCGCGCTCAACCAGATGGGCGGCAATTTGGACGAGGGCATCTTCGACAAGAACGAGGCCATCATCATGTCGATGACCAAGGAGGAGCGCCTTCGCCCCTCCATCATCAACGGTCAGCGCCGCGCCCGCATTGCCAAGGGCGCCGGCGTGACCCCCACCGAGGTCAATAGCCTTATGAAGCAGTGGGGCGAGATGAACAAGATGATGGGCCGCATGCGCACGATGGCCAATCAGGCGCAGGCCGGCGGCAAGAAGGGCAAGAAGGGTAAGAAGGGCAAAAAGATGCGCATGCCCAATATTCCCGGTCTGGATGCTATGGGGCTGGGCGGCATGGGCGGCCTGGGAACGGGCGGCCCCAAGTCCGATATGGACCTGCTGCGCCAGATGGAAGCGCAGATGCGCAACAAGAAGTAACGACTAGTTGAGTCGTGTATGGCGAAGGCCGCCTGGATGGTATTCCAGGCGGCCTTCGCCGTTTGTTCGCTGGTTGTCGCACGCGTGGAAGCGCGTTCTCGACGAGGTGCTTGCCGCTAGTGGCAGCCGCAGCCTTCGTGCCCGTCATGGTCGTGGTGACCGTGGCAGCCGCAGGACTCGCCATGCTCGTGGATGTGCTCGTGATCATGTCCATGGCAGTCGCAGGTGGCCTCGCCGTTCTGTGCGAGCGTGCCGGCAATGAGGGCCTCGACGCAGGCATCGCAGCTGCCCTGGGCGCCCGCATAGACCGTGATGCCGGCTTGGGCAAGCGCGTTGATAGCGCCGCCGCCGATACCGCCGCAAATGAGCGTGTCAACGCCACCGTTGGCAAGCAGGCCCGCCAAGGCGCCGTGGCCGGTGCCGCCGGTGCCTACGACCTGCTCGTTGAGCACCTTGCCATCCTGGATGTCGTAGATCTTGAACTGCTCGCTGCGGCCAAAGTGCATAAAGATGTTGCCGTTGTCGTACGTCGTTGCCACCCTCATGGTGCCGACCTCCTTTGCTGGCCATGCGGCCGTCGTCGAGGCGATGGGGGAGTACGCGATATTGCCGCCCGCGATGACGAGCGCTCGTCCGTTGACCAGCGCTTCGGCCACCTTGCGATGCGCGCGGCTGCAAATGGCCGCCACCGTTGCGCGGGCGATGCCCATCTGCTGGGCGACCGCCTCTTGGTTGAGACCTTCCAGGTCGCACAGGCGCAGCACCTCAAGCTCGTCGACGGTCATGTCGATGGCATCACCGCTGGCCAGGCCATCGGGGGTAAAGCCGCGGTATTCGGGGATGATCCCGACGCGGCGCAGTTTTTCGCGTCTTCCTGCCATGCACACTCCTTATCTGACATATGTCAACAATAGGATAACGCGTTAGTCGTTGGGCGCAAGGCATTTCTGTCATATGTCAGAAAAAGGCTAAGATGCCTCGTTGCCGCATGCGGAGCCGCGCTGCCGTGCATTGCGTGTGCCGGACTAAGTGTCCAATTCGACACTCGCGCGCCTGGGCTACAATAAATCTCGCTTATAGGCGACTGACAGGAGGGTCAATGAGCAAAGCTGATCAGCAGTTTGTAACCATGTGCCGCGATATCTTGGACCATGGCACCACCACCGAGGGCCAAAAGGTCCGTCCGGTGTGGGAGGACGGCACCCCTGCCTATACCATTAAAAACTTTGGTGTCACGGCGCGCTATGATCTGCGCGAGGAGTTCCCCGCGCTCACCCTGCGTCGTACGGCGCTTAAGTCTGCCATGGACGAGATTCTGTGGATCTATCAAAAGAAGTCCAATAACGTGCATGACCTCAACAGCCATATCTGGGATGAGTGGGCCGATGAGACCGGTTCCATCGGTAAAGCCTACGGCTATCAGATTGGTCAGAAGAGGCATTACGCCGAGGGCGACTTCGACCAGATGGACCGTGTACTGTACGACCTTAAGCACACGCCGTATAGTCGCCGCATTATGACCAATACGTACGTGTTTAGCGATCTGTCCGAGATGCACCTTTATCCATGCGCCTATAGCGTGACCTATAACGTGACGCAGCGTCCTCAGGACGACAAGCCGACGCTCAACATGATTCTCAACCAGCGCAGCCAGGACATTTTGGCCGCGAACAACTGGAACGTGTGCCAGTACGCCATTTTGCTGATGATGGTCGCGCAGTCGGTCGATATGATTCCCGGTGAGCTGCTGCACGTGATCGCCGACGCCCATATCTATGATCGTCATGTCGATATCGTCCGCGAGCTTATCGAGCGTCCGCAGTTTGCGGCACCCAAGGTAACGCTCAACCCCGATGTGCATGACTTCTATGCGTTTACGACCGATGACCTGATCGTCGAGGGCTATGAGCACGGCCCGCAGGTCAAGAACATTCCCATTGCGGTGTAGGTGGTGCTCATGACGTGTAAGCTATCTGCTATCGTCGCCGTGTGTGAGGATTGGGGCATTGGGTGCGAGGGCGACATGGTGGTGTCCAATCGCGCCGACATGCGCCATTTTGTGGCGTGCACCAAAGGTTGCCCGGTTATTATGGGGCGCAAGACCCTGTTGAGTTTTCCCGGTGGGCGTCCGCTCAAGAACCGCCGCAATATCGTACTCACGCGCGACGAGGATTTTGCGCCCGAGGGCGTCGACGTGGTGCATAGCATTGACGAAGCGCTCGCCGCGGTTGCCGATGAGCCTGTTGCATGGGTGATCGGTGGCGGCGATGTGTATCGGCAGTTTTTGCCGTATTGCGTCGAGGCCGAGGTCACGCATAACCACTGCGTGCATGTCGTGGACACGTACTTTCCCGACTTGGACGCCGATCCCGCGTGGGAGATTGCGCAGCGTAGCGGGGTCGCGACGATTGCCGCCGGTGAGGGTGACGAGGGCGTCAATTATGAGTTCGTGACGTATCGTCGCATCGAGGCGTAAATCGCCTGGCGTGAACGGTATCATCGGGTTGATTGAATGTATGGGGCGGCGCTTAGCGTCGCCTCGTTTGGTATAGATGTGCTGTAAAGAAGGGTGTGGGCTGGCTGCTATGACTGATGCCGTTGA
>DBEXKF010000143.1:0-3870 GCA_048175045.1 Collinsella sp. | reverse complement strand
AGTTGCGGTGGAATAGTTCCTATTTGGTCGGCATAAGCCGAAAAACAAGAACTATTCCACCGCACCTTGACGGGGCTCTTTAGCAATCAACTAGGTGCCCGGGGGCGCTCATTTAAGTCTGTCCCCAATGAGTGCCCTTGGAGAGCGAAAATGGCTCGCTAGCCGATGGCGTTTTTGAGTTCCGCGCGGCGCTTTTTCATGCCCGTCATGACAGCGTTGCGCAGCTCGGGCATGCGCGCGGTATCCATCTGGGGCACGCCCTCGAGCTTATAGGGAATCCCCAGCTGCTCGTACTTGACGACACCCATCGTGTGATACGGCAGCATTTCCAAGCCCACCACGTTATGCCACGGGGCAATCAGGCGACCGAGTGCCTCGCACTCCTCCACCGTGTCGGTAATGCCCGGCACCACCACGTGACGGATAACGACCTTGATCCTGCGTCGCGCCAGCTCATCGCCAAACGCCAGGATACGTGCAGGATCGCAGCCGGTCAGCTTTTTATGCTCAGCCGGATCGGCATGCTTGATGTCGAGCAGCACCATGTCGGTCTCGTTGAGAACGGCATCGAACTTCTCGGGGTGGTTGGGATCGAACGCATAGCCGCAGCTGTCCAAGCAGGTATGCACGCGGCCATCGGGGTTGTTGTGCATTGCACGGAACAGGTCGGCCAAAAACTCAGGCTGTAGGAGCGGCTCGCCGCCGGACACCGTAATTCCGCCGCTGCGATAGAACTCGTGGTTACTCTGGAACTCATCCATGAGGTGCTCGACGGTCACCATCGTGCCGCCGTTGACCGACCAGGTATCGGGATTGTGGCAATACGCGCAGCGCATGGGGCAGCCCTGAACAAACACCACAAAGCGGATGCCGGGTCCGTCGACCGTTCCCATCGTCTCAATCGAATGTACGCGGCCCAGGGCAAACGCAGAGTCCTCGGGACGAGCGTCCACACCCTCGAGCGTCATCTCAGCCATTCCCGCTACCTTGCCTCTCTTTGGTTTTAGCTACATAAATGCCAGAGACATTCTATCCCATACGCATGATGACAAAACGGTTTAGCGGTCAATTGGGTTGTCCTATTTGACTCCACGCAAAAGCGGCGGGAAGGTTGTCACAACCCGCCCGCCGCCGAGGCAATAGATATCGATAGACGCCAGACCTTATGCCCTAAGCGTGAGCACCGCGCCGAAAGCAGTCGGGCCGCAGTGGCTCGAGATGACGCCGCCGACCTGAGTCCAGGTAACGTCCTTAAAGCCAAGATCGTGTGCATAGACTTCCATGTCGTCGCGCAACTCCTCGGAAAGACCCACCGAATACGCCAGGCCAATATGCGAGTAGTCGATCTCGCCCTTCTCTACCATATGATCAATAAAGGCACGGGCGCACTTAAGCATAGAACCGCGGAACTTCTTGGTCGCCACGAACTTACCACCCGTCACCTCAATGCAGGGCTTAATCTTGAGCAGATGGGCACCGAGGAATGCCACGTTGGACAAACGACCGCCGGCCTTAAGGAAGGCGAGATCGGTTGGGACAAAGCCCAACAGCACGCGGTCCATGACGGAATTCGTAAATGCAAAGATCTCGTCGACGGTGGCATCGGGGTGAGCCTCGATGTATTTGGCGGTCTCGACGACAACGAGCGACTGGCCTACCGAAACAAAGCGCGTGTCCATGGAGTAGACGTAATCGCGACCCTTGGCGGCGATCTTCGATGATTGATGCGAGCAGGTCGTGGCCTCGGAGTACGCAAGATGCAGAATGGTCGCATCGGGCTGCTCGGCATGGATGCGGTCATATACGTGCGCAAAATCCGCAGGCGCGCAGCCACTGGTCTTGGGCATTACGCCAAACTCGTTGCAGCGCGAGTAAATCTCGAGCGGATCGATCGAGCCGTCCTCGACGGTCTCGTCACCAATTGTGACATGCATGGGCACGCGCACGATGCCGTAGCGCTCGCAGAGCTCCGGCGTCACATCCGACCCAGACTCGACCACGATTACGTACTTGCCCATTAATATCACGACCTATCTCGACATTGGCTTTTAATATGTGACGCACGTCCGCCATCCTGCTGCAGAACGGCCTACAAGCGCCAAAGAGACGCCGTCCCTTGCACACAACAAAGGACAGCGTCTCCCTGGAAAACTCCGTGCTTATCTAGGATTCTACACGGTTTATTGAGGAGTGTTACTTATTCCGCAAACGGTAGCTATACGCGATAAACGGTAGCTGGCCGCGGTAACTGCGACACATTCCGCCCAGCAAGTCCAATCGTACTCCATGCACGGTTAATGCACGAGGCGGTAGAAATTCATCGATACCGCACCCTCGGCGTGCAGCTCCATCGCCGGAACCGCCGGCGAATAGGTCCGGCTCGTAAGTGCTGCCTCACCGCCATTTGCAAAAATCTCGACCATCGTAGTGTCCGAAAGCACGCGCAGGTCGCGAAGCTCGCTGAGCTCGATCGACCTCTGGTCGCGCCCATAGCCTTCGTCACCCATGTCGAGGGTAAGCATCCCGTCTGCATAGCGCACAAAGACACCCTTGCGGATTTCGAGCTCGATCACCTGGGCGCCCTCACAGGAAACCACAAGATCAAACAGGCGGCCCGGCTCCTCAACGGTTTCACCGCCTGTCGCGCAAACGCAGTCGCCGCGCATCCTCTCAATCTCGTGCACCGGCTGCTGACAGAGCTTACCATCGCGCATGCTCAGTTCTCTCGGCACCGTCAACGCGCACTGCCACCCGCGTGCCACCGTCGGGCTTTTTGCCGTCGCATCGGGGCAACCCGACCACCCGATCATCAAACGCCGACCCGCAGCATCCTCAAAAGACTGCGGTGCGTAGAAATCAAAGCCGGCATCGACCATCGGGGGCATGCCCTGCCCGGCGATCTTAAAACTCGGCGCCTCCCAATCGGCCTCGATGGGAAACCACACGCACTGGTGCGGATTGCGGTAACGCCATCCATCGGCGGTCACACCCTGCGGACAGCAAACGAGAATAAGCTCACCATCGAGCTCAAACAGATCGGGGCACTCCCACATAAAGCCAAACTTCTCGCCCAACTCAATGCGCGTCGCATAGCTCCAGTCCTCTAGATCGCTCGAGGTATAGACAAGCACGCAGCCGCGGTCGTCTTTCGTACGAGCGCCCAGAACCATGTAGTAGATACCATCGTGTTCAAGGATTTTGGGATCACGCACGTGCGTACCGATATCGTCGGGGCAATCGACCGGCCCAACAGCTATGCGCTTCTCGCCCAATTCGTCGGGGTTCTCGGCAACCACATGAATCTGGTTTTGCTCACGGCCCGTCAACACGTAGTCGTAATCATCGCGGTCAAAATGCTTGACGTTGCCGGTATAGAAGTAGTGAATCTTGCCGTCGTGTACAAAGGCAGAACCAGAATACGCTCCGCTCGAATCCAAATCGGAATCGGGGAACAGCACAGGGCCGCGATTCTCGTACGTCACAAAATCCTTTGTTGTCAGATGATTCCAAAGCACTGGACCGCCATGCGCAGCATCGAACGGATCGTATTGATGATAGATGTGATACGTATCACCAATCTGAACCAAACCATTGGGGTCGTTGAGCCAGCCAAGCTCAGGCTCCACATGGAACAAAAGCCTATCGGGGTCGGACGCGATGCGAGCCGCCGTCTCATCCTGTCCGGCACGCCACTGCTCATAGTCCGCACGCATCACCTTGTTTTTTTGATTAAACATCGCCATTGACCTTCTCGTCTATAGGAAAGGACGCTCGACTCACACGAGCCGAACGCCCTTCCCCAAATGGACTTATCCGCACATTACGCTGAACGGCTCAACTAGAAGCTAACGTCGAAGCCAGCGCCAGCGC
>DBEXKF010000142.1:0-23828 GCA_048175045.1 Collinsella sp. | reverse complement strand
AGCGAGCACAGGAACGGGAAGTGCTTCTTCCAGTTCTCGCCCACGACACCCTTGCCGATATCGTTCTCGACGTACTCGATGATGTACTCGAAACCGTTGACGAAGAAGCCCTTGGGAACCAGGGTCTGCTTCTTCTTGAACACGGCCAGGACGATCAGGAGCACGATCGTGGAGACGATCAGCCAAAACGAGTACTGCGTGATGCCGCAGCTCAGATCGCCCACGACGGGGGTGGAGCTGAACTCGCTAACCAGATGATTAATCTCATCGGGCAGCTTTTCAAAAATTTCCACGACTTACCTTTCGACCTCATGAGGATCCCGCAGTGCCTTGGCGACACGGACCGTGCAGGCGGCCATAAAGGCCACGAAGCCGATCGCCTCGCCCAAGAGGAACATGCGAAACGCCTCTCCGAACAACGCAAACACGACCAGGGTAAAGACAAGCAACGCGATCGCCGAGACCGCGAGACTCACCATGCCCTTGAGCATGTCCGCATTCTGTTTATCGTCAAGAACCGGCTTGAGCGTAAAAACAAAGGGAAGGAAGGCAATTGCGCCCGCGATGGCGCCTGCAACGATAGCGAGCAGATCGGCTATCTGAAACACTGGCGTCCTCACTTTCCTTTTTAACGCCTCACAGAACAGTTCCCGCCAAACATTGGTGACTATTGTACGAGCCAATCGCTAAAGTACAACCGTAAAACAAGCGGTTAATACGCACCTGTTCGTTTTCTTAAGACCTTCTTTATGCCGCAGGTACGGTAATACGTTTTTCTCGAACCGCTCAGGGCAAAACGTCCGTTAACAGAAGTGCGCGTGGACGCCTTTTGCTCGCCCGCGCGCACCATTTCTTCGTATTATCGCCGTTAGCCGGTATGGCCCAGAGATTACAGCGTGCCGTAGATGCGGTCGCCGGCGTCGCCCAGGCCGGGAACGATATAGGCGGCCTCGTTGAGATGGTCATCGATGGCGCACGTATAAATATGCACATCGGGGTCCTTCTCGGTCAGCGACTTGAGACCCTCGGGCGCGGCGACGATGCACAGCATGCGGATATCCTTGACACCGCGCTCGCGCAGGTAGCTGATGGCCATCTCGGCCGAACCGCCCGTGGCGAGCATGGGGTCGACAACCAGGCAGATGCGCTGATCGATATCCTTGGGCATCTTGCAGTAATACTCATGCGGCTCGTGGGTGACCTCGTCGCGCTCCATACCGATGTGGCCCACACGAGCGGAGGGTACCAAGTCGAGGATGCCATCGACCATGCCGAGGCCCGCGCGCAGGATAGGAACGATGGCGAGCTTCTTGCCGGCAAGCTGCTTAAACGTGGCAGTGGTGATGGGGGTCTCGACCTCGACGTCTTCCATGGGCAGGTCGCGCATGGCCTCGTAGCCGTCAAAGAGCGCAAGCTCGCGCACGAGCTGGCGGAACTGGTTGGTGCCGGTGCTCTTGTCGCGCAGGATCGACAGCTTGTGCTGGACGAGCGGATGGTCGACAAGCGTCACGCGGGACGTATCGTAGGTGACGGTCATAGGTTGATTGCCCCTTTCGTTGCGGCCGGAAGATGGCCTTGCTGACAAGACGCATGGCGACATTGTTGCCTCGCGCCGTGCATAAGTTTAACGGTTTGTTGTATCGAGCAGCTCGTCGCAACCCTACTGAGCGGTGTTGAGCGAACGCTTGACGGCATCACGCCAACCAGCGAGGTTGCTCTCACGGCGCTCGACGGACATGTGAGGATGGAAGACTTTGACGATCTGAGCGTTTTGCTCCAGCTCCTCCAAATCCTCCCAATAGCCGACAGCAAGGCCCGCCAAGTACGCGGCGCCGATCGCCGTGGTCTCCACCGTCTCGCACTGCAGCACGGGGATATCCAGCAGATCAGCCTGGAATTGCATGATGAACTCGTTGCGCGAGGCGCCGCCATCGACGGACAGGCGCTCAATCGAAAGTCCCACGTCCTGCTCCATGGCGCGTAGCACGTCATAACTCTGGTAGGCCATGGACTCGCAGGCCGCACGCACAATGGTCGCGCGACTCGAGGCGCCGGTCAGGCCGCACACGATACCGCGAGCATGCGGGTCCCACCAGGGAGCGCCCAGGCCTGCGAAGGCGGGGACGAAGTAGCAGCCCTCGTTGTCGTTGATCGAAACGGCGAGTTGCGCGGACTCGCTCACGCTCGAGATGATGCCCATGTTGTTGCGCAGCCAATTCATGGTTGAGCCGGCGGCAAAGATAGAGCCCTCGAGCGCATAGCTGATCTTGCCGTCCGCGGCGATACCGATCGTGGAGACCAGACCGTTCTTGGATTCGACGATCTCGTCGCCGGTGTTCATGAGCATAAAGCAACCCGTGCCATAGGTGTTTTTGGTCTGGCCAGGATGGAAGCAGCAGTGGCCGAACAGCGACGCCTGCTGGTCGCCCGCCACGCCCATGATGGGTGGCATGTTGGTCATGATGTCGCTCGCGACGCGGCCGTAGTCGCCCGAGCTCCAACGAACCTCGGGCATCATGGAACGTGGAACGTCAAAGAGTGCCAGCAGATCGTCGTCCCAATCGAGCGTATGGATATTAAAGAGCGCGGTGCGGCTGGCATTGGTGTAGTCGGTGGCAAAGACCTGACCGCCGGTGAGGTTGTAGATGAGCCAGGTGTCGATGGTGCCGAACATGAGGTCGCCCGCCACCGCGCTCTCACGCGCACCGTCAACGTTGTCGAGGATCCACTGCACCTTGGAAGCCGAGAAATACGGATCGAGTGTGAGTCCCGTGCGGGAGCGCACCAGTTCTTCTGCGCCCTGCTCGACCAGCTCGTCGATCAGAGGTGCGGTGCGACGGCATTGCCACACGATGGCGTTATAGATGGGTTGGCCGCTTATGCGGTCCCACACCACCGTGGTCTCGCGCTGGTTGGAGATACCGATGGCGGCAATGCGGTCAGAATGGATGCCGCTCTTAAACTGGACCTCCATCATCACGCCGATCTGGCTGGCAAGCACCTCCGTGGGATCCTGCTCCACCCAGCCGGGGCGCGGGAAGCTGGTTTTGACGCTACGACGCGCCTGGGCGACGATGCAGCCGTACTCGTCGACGATGGTCGCGAGTACCGAGGTGGTGCCGCAGTCGAGCGCCATGATGTAGGAACCGCCAAAGCTAAACGAGGCGTCTTCCATACCCAGGCTACCTAGATTCAACGACATCGCTTACACCTTTCTATTGCATCGGGTCGGACAGGACCCGTTCGATCTCTGATGCGGGAAGTGCGCCTTGGCGCAGGATCTGGAGCCCGCCGTGCTGGAACGACACGATGGTCGAGGCGTCGCGACACGGGGTCTCGCCGGCGTCGACGGCAACATCGACCCCCTCCAGGATGCGACCTTCGACGGCGGCAAAGCTTGCCGGCGCGGGCGCGCCGTGTGTGTTGGCGCTCGTGCAGGCAAGGGGACTGCCGCAGGCGCGGATGAGCGCTTGGACCACGGGAGAGGCCGAAGCGCGCAGGGCCACGGTGTCGTCGGCAGCACGCATAAAGGTCGGCACGCAGGGAGCCGCCTTGACCACGATAGTCAGGGCTCCCGGCCAGCATCGTCGCGCAAGTACGCGGGCCTCGTTAGGGATATCCACACCATAGCGATCGAGTGCCTCGGCATCATCGACCAGCCAGGCAACCGTTTGGGTGAGCTCGCGCTGCTTGAGGGTAAAGATGCGACGATAGCCGGTACCGAGTGCGGGGACCGCGGCGCCGTTAACGGTGGCCTGCGGATCGCGCGGCCACGGCAGAGGTTCACTTGTATCTTGTGGAACGACATCCGAGAAGGCGTTGACCGCCACGGCGACACCGTAGACCGTCTCGGTTGGAATAAGCGCCAGGCCGCCGCGACCGAGTAGCTCGGCCGTGCGCTCGACTGCAAGCCGATGTGGCTCGCGCGCTCCCTCGTATACCCGATAGACCGTCTGCATGTGTATGCCAGCCCCTTACGCTCTGGTGCAAGTTTGTTTACTGTTGGGCATTCTCGCACGAAACGTTCAACCTATTTGCCCAGAGCGCATGTTGGTTTGGTGAGCGGCTCTAGTAGTCGGTGAAAGTGAGGGGGTTATTGGACTGCGACGAACTTCTTTGGTCTTCCGGCGTGGCGTTCTTGGGCGGCGTAGCGCTCGATGCTGTCTATCGTTATCATCCGACGGCCGTCGACGAGTTCAACATCGAGCTTTCCTGCTTTGACCAGCGCGGTAATCCGCGAAGCGGAGACTTTGAGGTCCAGCGCTGCGTCTTTAAATGTTCGGCACGCCGCTTCCCGAGCGTCATCGTGGTCGATTTCGACTGAAAGGGCCACGACCTCGGCCGAGCGTTCGTACCCTGCCGGAGTCAAACCGTTGTTGAGGTCGTCGGCCAAAAACGCCATCAGTGCCTCGGTGGCATGGGCAATCGCTTCTTCGCGCGTATCGCCATCGGCAAAGGCGCCGGGAATCTGCGGGAAGTTAGCGCAGTAACCGTCGTCTTCTTTTATGAGAACGCAGTCATAGGTAAATCGCTGCCTCATTTTGCCTCCAACTACCATCCAGCTTGGCGACGAATACTTGCCCACGTGCCCTTCTTTGGTCGATCGCCACCAGAGCCGTTCACGGTGACAACGCGGTCACCAGAAACATACTTAGCATGACTACCGACTTGCGCGACCTTCACGAATCCATCGTGCTTGAGTAGGGCAATGATTTCCCGAAAGGTAGGAGGTTGCATGGGCCGACCTCTTTCAGCCGTCCTAATTATAAACTACTTTATAATTTTTGCTAACCAGTTAATAAATGTTACTGGCGCTGTTTGGGCTCGGTGACGATGGCTCGGACGATGCGGGGACGATCGGTGAGGTCGCGGACGATGCGCACGTCCGAGAGACCCGCCTGGCGACAGAGCTCGGCCGCGGCATCGAGGGCGCCCTCGTAGAGCTCGCAGGCAAACAGGCCGCCGGCGCGCAGCATATAGGGCGCCGCATTGAGCAGGCGGCGGAAGATATCGAGGCCGTCGGCGCCGCCCTCGAGCGCTAAATCGGGCTCGAAGTCCTTGACCTCGTGCGGCAGCGAGCGCATGACGTCAGTCGGAATGTAAGGCGGGTTGGAGACGAGCACGTCGAAGGTGCCCCATTCCTCGCGGGGGATAGAGCTCACCAGGTTTGTGAGGCTGAAGGCGACCTCATCGGACGTAAGCCCGAGCGCGTCGCGGTTTTTGTTGGCCAGGTCAATGGCACGCGGTTCGATATCGGTAGCGATGCAGGTGACATGGCCGCGGCGCTCCCAGGCAAGGGAGAGCGAAATGCAGCCCGTGCCGCAGCCGACCTCGAGAACGCGGGCAGTGCGGGGCTCGGCTGGGGCAGATACGTTAGCCTCGGCGGCATCTTGCGCGGGAGTCGCCTGTTGGTCGTTGTCCTCAATGGCGATGCCGTATTCGTCGAGCTCGGGCTCGGGGGTTTCCATGGCCTCTGCTTCTGCCGCTTCGGCTTCTGCTGCCTGCGCGGCGGCTTCCTCGGCCTCGCGGTCGGCCAGTTCCTCGGCATAGGCGCGGCTACCGAGCACGTCGCTACCCAGCGCAGCCTCATCGGCGGCCGTCAGGTTGGCGGCACGGCGCTCGGCGGCCGCGCGTTCGTCAGCCAGCGCCGCCTCGGCTTTGCGGGCCTGCTCGACCTCATCGTTCCAAGGCAGCTCCACGCGCTGGCGGGCAGCGGCCTCGGGGCTCAGCACCTCGGCATCCAGATAGTTCAGAACTTCTTCGACGAGCATCTCGGTCTCGGGGCGCGGGATGAGCACACCGGGGGCGCACGCGACGTCGATCATGCGAAACTGCGTGCTACCGGTGATGTACTGCAGCGGCTCGCCCTTCGCGCGACGGACGACCGCCGCGTGCATGGTCTCGAGCTGCGCTGCGTCGAGCGTCTCGTCCATGCGCATATATAAGTCGATACGCGCCAGACCCGTAGCTGCGCACAGCAGCCACTCGGCAGAAAGACGGGGGTGCTCCTCGCCGCGCTCGGCCAGATACTCCTTGGTCCACTCGAGACAACGCTTGATGGTCCAAATCTCGTTTGCCATGGGGCCCTCCCCTCTTAAGCGCCGGACGGCGCGCGAATGTCGGAGCAGATTGTAAGCGAGGCCAACGCTTGGCAAGGGGCGATTGAAGGCGATTATCGAGAATCAGCCCAGAATTTTGCACCGGGCTCGCTCAAAGTGTTCATTCGCCGACGTCCAGATTTGCATTCGTCAAGCTTTTGGCAAGGTTGCCCAAAAACTGACCAATATCTAACCAAGAACATGCCAAATCACTTGACGCGCGACTCATCAAAAAATGCATTGCGACTTCTTGGACGATTTTTTGAGCAATATTTTCAATAGCAGATGAAAGCTGTTAATTACTTTGAGCAGGTAGCCGGCTTAATGGCCATCAAAGCCGATTAAATAACATCTCAAAGCAATGTGCCCAACCTAGTCATTTAAGAACGTCCCCAATGACTACATCCAAGGCGCCGCAGGTAGAGGACGGACAGCGAAAACGCCCCTAAGCGAGCAAGGTGACGTGAAAGAGGAGGGAAGCGTACTTCGGTACGCGACCGACGATTGAACGTCAGATTGCCGCTTAGGGGCGTTTGCAGCGTCGAGCCGTTACGGCGTTTGGTAAAACGCCGTAACCTAAACTGCTTGTGCCAGCTTCTCGGCTCGCTCGGCGGCGGCAAGTGCCTCGATGACGGTGCCGAGCTGATCGCCCAGAAGGACGCCGTTGTAGGTGGAGTTGAAGCCGATACGGTGATCGGTCACGCGGTCCTGGGGCTGGTTGTAAGTACGGATCTTCTCGGAACGGTTGCCGTGGCCAATCTGGCTCTGGCGCTCGGCACCGAGCTCGGCCTGCTGCTTCTCGAGTTCCATCTCGTACAGACGGGCGCGCAGCATCTGCATGCAGACCTCGCGGTTCTGGATCTGGGAACGCTGCTCCTGCGACTGCACCACGGTGTTGGTGGGCAGGTGGGTGATGCGCACGGCGGAGTAGGTGGTGTTAACGCACTGACCGCCAGGGCCGGAGGCGCAGTAGGTGTCGATGCGCAGGTCGGACTGGTTGATCTGGACGTCGATTTCCTCGGCCTCGGGAAGCACGGCTACGGTAGCCGTGGAGGTCTGAATGCGACCCTGGGACTCGGTCTTGGGGACGCGCTGGACGCGGTGCACGCCGGACTCGAACTTCATGACGGAGTAAACGCGGTCGCCCTCGACCTTGAACTCAATGGACTTAAAGCCGCCGGCCTCGCTGGGGCTGGAATCGAGCACGGTGGTCTTCCAGCCGCGCGACTCGCAAAAGCGCTGATACATCTTGTAGAGGTCGCCGGCGAAGATGGCCGCCTCGTCGCCACCGGCGGCGGAGCGAATCTCGACGATGGTGTTCTTGTCGTCGTTGGGGTCGCTCGGGATGAGCATGTACTTGATGTCTTCCTCGAGTTGGGGAAGCTTGGCCTCGTTTTCGGAGATGTCCATCTGGAGCATCTCCTTCTCATCGGCATCGGTGGTATCGTGCAGCATTTCCTTGGCAGCCTCGATGTCATCGAGCGCGCCGATGTACTCGCGCGAGGCGGCAATGAGGTCGGACTGGTGCGCGTACTCCTTGTTGAGACGCGTGAACTCCTTGATATCGGAGGCGACGGCCGGGTCGGAAAGCTTCTTCTCGAGCTCCTCGTAGGCCTTGATGATCTTTTCGAGCTTGTCGCGCATGGCGGGACTCCTTTATATGCGTGAAGGTGAAAATCGGCAGAGTTGATGGGGCGCGGGGCACCGCTGCGGGGGTAAGCCCGGCTAGAACATGTCGATCTTCAGATACATGCGCATCCCTTCGCGTATGGGGTACATAGTTGCGGTCTAACCCATACATGATAGCGGGCGCAGGCAAACCTGAATATAACCCGCACGGAATGATTGGACGTAGTCGTTGGGGACGTTCCTTAACGACTAGTCGTTTAAGAATGTCCCCAACGACTAGCAAAGGGACTGTCGCTTTGTCACATTCTAGAGCGTCTGAAGCAGAGCGACGAGGAAGCGGATGCCTTGGAGGTAGGCGCGGCGGGTGATGCGCTCGTTGGTGCCGTGGACGCCGCGATCACACTCGTCGTCATCAACCACAAAGGCCGAGAAGCGAATGCACTCAGGGCAAATGTGCTGGTAGTTGGCAGCGTCGGTCGCACCGATCACGGTCGAGGGCACAATTGCCACTGGCTCGAATGATCCATTTTCCTCCGTCCCCTTTGGATCACGGAAATAGCGGGCGGCGATGGAGCGAACCGCCTCGAGGCCGGGGCCACCGATGCGCGGGGACGGCGAGGGTTCGGAGCTGCCGGGGCCTAGCTCCACTTCGACACGACCGGCAAGGTCCGCCCCGGCAACCGCCTCACGGCAGCGCGCCACAACGTCGGCCACGCTCGTGCCCTCGAGCATACGGAAGTTGATGTTGGCCCACATATCCTGCGGCATTACGTTGGCGCCGGTGCTGCCACCCTCGATCTGCGTGGGTGCGCAGGTGGTCGTCACCAGCGGATAGAGCTTCTTGCTGGCGAGGCACTCGCGCACGATGGTGTCCTTGTTGGAGGCAATCTCGTCGGCCGTGTAGAGCCCCAACTCGACGAGCTGGGCGGCAAGCAAGTCGGTCACGCGCGTCGGCCACTCGATATCACAGATTGCGGTGATGGCACGGCTGAGCACCTCGAGCGATGTGCCACCGTAGGGGTTGGACGAATGCCCGCCCTCACTCTTCGTCTTGAGCACGATATCGGCATAGCCCTTCTCGGCAAGGTCGGCGTGCATGAGCCAGTCCTCGCCCGCGCTGTACTCGGCAGCCGAAACGATGCGGTAGTCGCCCTCGTCGATCAGGTACTCAAGCTCAATGCCGCGCTCCTCGAGCGCGCGGCCGATGGCGCCTGCGCCGTACTGCGTAGTCTCCTCGTCCTGGCCAAAGGCCAGGAGCAGCGTGCGCTCGTGCTGCCAACCGTGCGCCAGCGCATACTCAACCGCCTCGAGAATGCCTGCGACCTGGTCTTTCATATCGATGGCGCCGCGACCCCAAATGTAGGTGTCGTCTACATGCCCGCTAAAGGGGGCGTACGTCCAGTCGTCCTCGGTACCCGGCACCACGGGGACCACGTCCATATGACCCATGAGCACAACGGGCTTGAGTGCGGGGTCGGAGCCGGAAAGCGTCACCAGCAACGAATGATCGATGAGCTCGACCTTACCCGCTGTAAATACGTGCGGCCAGGCCTGCTGCATATAGGCGCGCAGGTCGTCGAACGGCTGCCAGTCCACTGCCTCGGCATCCATGCTCGAAATGGTCGGAAACGACAGCACGCGGCCCAGGCGCTCGCACGCACCAGCCTCGTCCAGATCGGCAAAATCATCCTCATGCGCAAAAAAGCGCCAAACCTCGGCCATGACATCCTTTCGATTGTGACGACAAGGGCCGCCCCACCGGAGCGGCCCTGCCACGTACGCGTTTGCGGTCGGTTATTTGTCCTCGAGATAACGCGAGAGGAACTCGCGGGTGCGCTGGTGCTTAGGGTTGCCGAAGAGCTCGACCGGCGCGGCATCCTCGAGCACCACGCCCTTGTCCATGAAGACCACGCGGTCGGACACCGTGCGGGCAAAGGCCATCTCGTGCGTGACGACGACCATGGTCATGCCGTCGGCAGCGAGCTTGCGCATGACCTCGAGCACCTCGCCCACGATCTCGGGGTCGAGTGCGGAGGTCGGCTCGTCGAACAGCATGATCTGCGGGTTCATGCATAGAGCACGAGCGATGGCCACGCGCTGCTTTTGACCACCGGACAGGCGACCCACGGCGGCGTGCGCGAATTTTTCGAGTCCCACACTCGTCAGATGCTCCATCGCAATTTTTTCAGCCTCGGCCTTGCTCATCTTTTTGAGCGTGACGGGCGCGAGCGTGCAGTTGTCGAGCACATCCATGTTGTTGAACAGGTTAAAGCCCTGGAACACCATGCCGATGTCCTCGCGCAGCTTGTTGATGTTGCAGCGCTCGGCCGTGAGGTCCTGGCCGTGGAACCAGATGTGGCCTGCGTCCGGGGTCTCGAGCAGGTTGAGGCAGCGCAGGAAGGTCGACTTGCCCGAGCCCGAGGCGCCGATAATGGTGACGACCTCGCCGGGGTTAACGGACAGGTCGATGCCCTTGAGTACCTCGAGCGAGCCGAAGCTCTTGCGCAGGCCCTCGACGCGGATGAGCGGCTCATTGGTCTGTGCGGCGGCCGCGGTGCCGGTAGTGGCGGTATCTGCCATGATGATTCTCCTCGTCTTGAGCCTAGTTGGAGCTGGGCAGCGTGACCGGAGCCTCGGCGCCGAGCTTTTTGCCAAAGGCCTCGAGCAGGCGGCTCGCCACGAGCGTCAGGATCAGGTAGACCACGAGCGCCACGCAGTAGACTTCCATCTGGCGATAGTACACGCCGGCGACGGTGGTGGTGGCGTACATGAGGTCGAACACGCCGATAACCGAGAGCACCGACGAGTCCTTGATGTTGATGATGAGCTCGTTGGTGAGCGCCGGAATCGCGTTTTTAATGCCCTGGGGGAACACGACTTTGCGCATAGCTTGCCACTGCGACAGGCCCAGCGAGCGTGCTGCCTCGGCCTGGCCGGGATCGATGGACTCGATGCCGCCGCGCAGGACCTCCATCATGTAGGCGGTGGAGTTGAGCGAGATGGTGACGAGGCCGGCGGTGAAGGTGCTCCAAATCTGGTTGGCCTGAGCGGTCTCGAAGCCCATGCCGCGCAAAACGGTGAAGCCCGCGTAATAGATGAGCAGACCCTGGACCATCATGGGCGTGCCGCGCACGATGGTGGAGTAGACGGTCGCAAAGCCGCGGCCGATACTCTTAAAGAAGCGCACCAGGTCGTTGTCCACGCGATCGAAGGTCTGAATGCGCAGGAACACGAAGAGCAGCGCCAGGAAGAATGCGATGACGGTGCCGAAGGTGGCAAGCGCGATGGTGATCTCGATGCCGCGGATAAAGAAGTCGCCGCTCTTGTAGGTCATGTAGACCAGGCTCGACAAAAAGTCGCTGGGGTTGGAATCCGAGACAACGCTCACCTGCACCAGGTCGATAAATGACATGACGCAGCGGTCGATAAAGAAGATCGCCGCGATGGCGACCACGACGTAGCTGCCCAGGCGCGCAGCGTGGCGGCAACGCTCGGATGCAAACGGCGACTTTTCGCGATAGTCGCTCCAGTGCATGAGCTTGGTGACCAGCGCCACCGCCGACACGACGAGCCAGGCCCAAAGGATTGCCCAAAGGCAATCTTGGAACACGCCCATAGGCGCCAAGAAGCTCAGCGGCGTGGGGCTGCGCTGGCTAAACGCCAGGCCGAGCGCCGCGATAACGCTCGTGCCCAGGTACACATAACGGTGGTCGGCCTTGATAAAGGAGGCCAGACGATTGATGGTTTTCATGCTGCCTCCCTATGCCGGCTGACGGTCGAGACACGCGTCCCACATTTGGTCGCGCTCCTCTTGGCTAATGCCCTTGAGCGTCTTATCGATGAGCTTAAGCAGCTTGTCCGAGCCCTTGCGGCAGCCGACGTTTGCCGTGACTTCCTGCTTAAAGCCCTCGCCCTCGGCAAATTGAATCGGCACGATACCCGGGTTTTGGGCCATATAGCCCTTCTCGTTCTCGGTATTGTAGGTCACGGCGTCGCAGGTGCCCTGCAGCAGGTTCGAAAACACCGTGGGGACCGAATCGACCGGGTTCTTGTGGACAACGCCCGGGATCTCGTCGATGACGGTATCGAGCATGGTGTCCTTTTGGCCGAGGACCGTTGCGCCGCTAAAGTCGCTGAGCTTGGTCGCATTTTGGTAGGGCGAGCCCTCTTTTACGAACAGGCCAAAGTAGCCGATGAAGTACGGGTCGGAAAAGCCGACGGACTCCTCGCGCTCGGGCGTGGCGCTCATACCGGCGATGATGAGGTCGATTTGGCCGTTGTTGAGCGAATCGATAAGACCCGAGAAGCTCTGCTTGACGGCAACGGGCTCGCCACCGAGGGCCTTGCAGACGATCTTGGCGATCTGCACGTCGTAGCCGTCGGCATAGGCGCCCTGCACGTTGTCGATGGGGATGGTGTACTCGCTGGCTTCGGAGACCTGCCAGTTGTACGGAGCGTAGGCCGCCTCCATGCCAATGCGAATCTTGTCCTTGCCGATCACGGAATCGGACAGGTCGTCGCGACCGCCGCCCGTCGTGGGCTGAACTACTTCCAGCGTGGAGGGGCGCTGGCAACCGGCAAGTGCGCCGGCGACGACAGAAGCGCTCGCAGCGAGAGCACTACCCAAAAAGATGCGACGGCTGCATACCGGCTGTGGATGTGCGTCGCGTTGATGGGGAGAATGCATAATCTGCCTTCCCTGTTGAATCGTATGCTGACGACTTAACAGGATATACGCCAGCAACCAGCAGCGCAGCACAAGCTCGAAAAATTAATAGACACATGGTAGTCATTGGGGACGTCGATGTTTTGGCAATGCCGGCGAGCGACGTCCAGAGCGAACAAGTGGCATGAAAAAGACAAGGCATGACCAGAAGGTCTATGCCTTGCCTTTTGAATGACAAATTATCGCTCTGGACGGCACGCAGCATCGACCGAGCGGCGGAACCTCTAGAGCAAGGTGACGCTAAAGCTGCGTTTATCGGTAGCGCCGGGGGCCAAGGTGATGGTGTTGACCTTGTGCTCAAAGACGTCGTCCTCGGTGGACATGGTGGTGTGACCGGTCCAAGGCTCGAGCGCCACAAACGGGGCGTCGTTGGCGGCAGACCACACGCCGATGTACTTAAAGCCCTCAAAGTCGATCTTGACGCCGTGGCCCGACTTGCGGCCGCGCAGCGTGAGCGTGGAGCCCGGGGTATCGGTGAACATGATGGCGTCGTTATCGAAGCTGCGGTGCGTGATGGGCAGCACGTCCGAGTTATCGGGAGCCTTGTAGCTACCCTCGAACGTCATGAGGCCATCGGGCGTGATGATGGGGGCCTCGTTGGTCCAAGCCTCGGTAAATGCCAGCTCGTAATCCTCGAACGCCTCGTCCTCGGCACCGGGAGCAGGTACGTTAAATGCGGGGTGGCCGCCCACCGAGAACGGCAGGTCCACGTCGCCGGTATTGGTGACGGCAAAGGTCTGGGTAAGTGTGGCGTCACCAGTCAGGGCATAGGTCATGTTGAGCTTAAAGTGGAACGGAAAGGCCTTGAGCGACTCGAGCGTGTCGGTGATCTCGTACGTTACCGAGGAGCCGTCCTCCGAAACCTCGACCAGCTTGTGCTCGACGATGCGCGCGAGGCCGTGGCGCGGCATCTCGCAGGTGCCAGCCGCAGACGTCGCCGTGTTGTTGCGCAGCGAGCCCACAATGGGGAACAGGATGGGCGCATGCTTGCCCCAAAAGGCGGGGTCGCCCTGCCACAGATACTCGTTGCCGTTGAGGGCAAGGCTCGTGAGCTGGGCGCCCATGGAATCGATGGCCGCGGTGAGGCTGCCGCGCTTGATGGTAGTGACGGTAGACATGCTACTTCCTCCAAAAGTAAACAATAGTGTCGATGGCTATTGTCCCACTCTTGGCGGCGGGGTTGAGCGACAGGCGCAGTTATTGAGCAATAGCGTAAAGGTCAAACCCGCCCTGCGGAGTGCTATCGACCGTATCGGGCGCCTGCGAGTTAAAGCTCACGGGAACCATGCGCTTTGAGGCGCGGAAGCGCGTGCCGTCGGTGGCGACGGGCGGTTCGTCGACGGTGAGCTCGTAGTCGCCGGGCTTGAGCTCGATGCCGTCACCAGCGGAATTGACGTATTGATACTCGTCAATCGTCTGCCCTTTGAGCGTACGCCCCACGATGTGGATGAGCATTTGGCTGTCGCCACGCGCGGTGTCCCACATCGCGCCGTCCTTGACCTCGACCGACACATGTACCGAGCGCGTGCGGCTGAGCGATTGCTCGACAGACATCTCGACCTTGGCGGCGTCTTGACGCTGCTGCTCGACATGGCTCCAAACGCTACCGATTGCCGAGCAGGCGATAACGCCGGCCATGAAGGCGATGAGGATGGGGCCGAGCGGAGAACGGCGGCCCGCGTCTTCCTCACGAGCCAGGTCGGGGCGATGTGTGGGCGCAGGCGCCTGGGCGCCTTGCGCGGGCACGTCGAGAATGCTGAAGGATGCCGTGCTGTCGGGGTCGATGGTGTGACGCGGCTGCGGGATCTTTGCCGGCGAGATGGACATGTCCGCCGGCTCACCGAGTGTGGCCGTGGCATCGGCCTTAGCCTCATCGGCCTCGGCTTGGGCCCAAGCCTGCTCAAAGGTCAGGGGCTCGGCGGCATCGGAGGCGGCATCAGGCTCGACAGCGGCATCGTTGCCGGTCTCGTCCTCGTCGCTCGACACGTCACGCGACGCGGGCTCGTCCCACTCCTCGTCCGGAGCCTCGCCCTCGCTATACCACCATTCAAAGTTATCGATATCCATACGGGGCGCCCCTTAGGCCTCGCAAATAAACACTTGTTAGCCTTATACCCGCAGATGGCGCTGGAGCTCGCACGGAATGCGATAAAGGGACTGCTCCTTTGTCGCATCGAAGTTGCGGTGGAATAGTTCCTGTTTGCACGCCCACTCGAGCTATTTAGGGACTATTTCACCGCAAGTTATTTGAGGGCGACGGGGATTTGGATACAGCAGAAGTCCTCTTGGTGAGACTCGTCGTAGCTCGTGGTGTCCAGGTAGCAAAAATCGAAAGCATTGCCGATGGGCTGGAGCGCGTGCCTGTCCATGCAGGCCACGATGGCGCGGATACCCTCGGGCTCGTACGGCATGCCCCAGCGACTCATGCACAGGTACGTGCCCTCGGGCAGCACCTCGACGCCAATCTCCGCCAGCTCGGCAGGATCGCTCGGCAGTATTTCCTCGGCACCACGCGGCAACACGGCAAAGGAACCGGCACCGGCGATGGGGTCGTCGGAATGCAGCGCCTCGCGACGCAGCATGGCGCCCCAACCGCGCATGGGGCGTGTGCCCGTGAGCGCACGCATGCGCAGAATCGCCCGCATGAGCGTGGGGTGCAGCATCGAGCGGCCACGCTCGATATCGCTCGGGAACTCCTCAAAGACCACGTAGCGGCGCTCGAATTGCTTGAGCTCCGGTTTGCCCTCGCGCTCGCGCCAATAGACCGCCTCGTCGTAAAAACTCAGCCGCTCCTGCACGCTCGCGCGCTCGGCTTTGAGCCCGGCAATCTGCTCGTCGAGCGCCTGCACCCGCGAGCGCAGGTGATCGGTCATCTCTCCAATGTCGAACGTCGAGGTCAGGCGATTGATCTCATCGAGTTCCAGTCCCAAGTCGCGCAGCATGCAGATCAGACGCATGAGCGGGATCTGCGTGGGCGAATAGAAACGGTAGCCTTTTTCGTTAACCACGGCGGGTTTAAACAGACCGATCTTGTCGTAGTAGATGAGCGTTTGGCGCGAAACGTTAAACAAGCTCGCCATCTCGCTAATCGCATACATACCCGTCTGCATAGGTCCTCCCGACACACCCTTTGACACGAAAAGCCCGCCGCCCACAGGGGCAGCGGGCTCAAACACTACTCGTATCCTACCCTAAAGATGCCTATGACCAGCGCTTATAGTTGGCGCACGACACGCCGACGGCCTCGAGTGCCTTGGCGGCGATGTGATGCACCGCCTCATCGAGCGTGGCGGGGCCGTTGTAAAACGTGAGCATGGGCGGCATGAGCATGACACCCGGCACGCGCGCCAGGCGTGCCATGTTGTCGACATGGATCGCACTGAAGGGCGTCTCGCGCACCATAAGCACCAGGCGGCGCTGCTCTTTCATCTGCACATCGGCCGCACGCAGCAACAGGTTTTCGCTGTAGCCGCTCGCGATGCCGGCGAGCGTCTTCATGGAGCAGGGAGCCACGATCATGCCGTCGACCGGATAGGTGCCGCTTGCGATGGCAGCGCCAATGTTCTTGTTGTCGTAGACCACATCGGCAGAGCACGCAAACTCGTCGAGCGTCATGCCGAGCTCCTGCTCGATGGTGATCTCTCCCCCGCGCGTGACGACAAGCGCCGACTCAGCGCCGGCCTGGCGCAGGCATTTGAGGCATTCAAGGCCCAGTGCCGCACCGCTGGCGCCAGACACGCCAACGACAATGCGACGGGGACGAACAGAAGACTCAGGCATGACAACTCCTTAACTACTTGGTAGGGCTACTTACTAGAAGGCGAGCTCGGCGGCCCACTTGTCCTTGTCGATCTCCATGAACTGCGAGCGGATGAAGTTCTTCTTGAGGTTAAACGGAACCGTGCAGTCGAAGATGGCCTTGCAGGCGATACCGTGCTCGCGGATCGAAGGATCGAACGCGGGGTCGTTGGACGGATCGAGCACGTGGCAGTGGCAACCGGGGATGGTGATGAGGTCCACGTCGGCCTGGAAGCGCGTGGTCATGGCCCACATCACGTCGCTCATATCGAAGATGTCGACATCCTCGTCGACAAGGATGACGTGCTTGAGCTCGGAGAACGCCGAGAAGGCGAGCATGGCGGCGTTGCGCTGACGGCCCTCGTCATTTTTGCTCGACTTCTTGAACTGCATGATGGCAACGAACTTGCCGCCACCGCAGGGAGCGGCGTGAACGTTGAGCAGGCGGCCCGGGATAGCGGTCTCGACCATCTTGTAGATGGAGGCCTCGGTGGGGATACCGGCCATGGACACGTGCTCGTGCGAAGGGCCGATGCAGCTCTCCATAATGGGGTTGACGCGCGTGGTGACGGCGGTGATCTTGATCACCGGGCAGACCTTGGCGCCACCGGTGTAGCCGGGGAACTCGGGCATGGCGTAGCCGTGGCCGTTGACATCCTCGTTGATGGTCTCGTCGTGCATGAGGTAGCCCTCGAGCACGTACTCGGCATTGGCAATGCACTTCTGCGGAACGGTGACGCAGTCGGCAAGCTCGACGGCGCGGCCGCGCAGGGCGCCGGCGATCTGCAGCTCGTTGAAGCCGAGCGGCGTGGTGGGAGCCTCGAAGCCGCAGCACATGTACACGGCGGGGTCCAGGCCGATGGAGATGGAGATGGGCATATCCTCGCCGCGCTGGCAGTACTCGTCAAAGAACGCACCCAGGTGACGGCTGCCCGGGGTGATCCACATGGCGAGCTTGTCCTTGTCGACGCAGGAGAAGCGGTGGATGGTTACGTCGGACTGGGTGCCATCGGGGCTCGTGCCATAGGCGAGGCCCATGGTGATGTAGGGGCCGCCGTCAACGGGCGTGTTGGTGGGAGCGGGAACGATCTTGCGCAGGTCAAAGCCCTCGTCGGTCGCCTTGTACACGACCTCCTGGCAGTCGACGTGCTTGCCCTCGGCGATCTGCTCGGGGGCGATCAGGTTCTCGAAGCGCTTGCCGATCTCGAGGCCCAGGTGCTCCTCGTCCAGGTCGAGCAGGGCGGCAACGCGCTTGCGGCTGGCAAGCATACCGATGCAGACCTTGGCGTCGTCAAAGCCCTTGACGTTGTTGAAGACCATCGCCGGACCCTCTTTGGTCGGGCGCATGACGGTGCCGCCAGCACCGACGTGACGGTAGACGCCCGAGACCTCGGCATCGGGATCGACCTGGGTGTCGGTCTCGAGCAGCTGGCCCGGCATCTCACGCAAAAAGTCGAGCGCGGAACGCAGGTCGTGGATCTGGGAAGCATCGGTAGTGGACATGGCGTACTCCTTTCGGGAGAGTGTCCGGCGACGGGGTGCCGCCGGACGGGGTAACGTAATGGGGCCGCGGCGCTCACAAATGGAGCGCTCGACCACTCGAAGTTCAAGCGCTTGGCTGCTTACAGCCGGGGCGCTCGACCGCTTACATCAGGCCAAAGAGGTGGAACCAGGCGGCCTCGACCAGCACGACGACAAAGACGACCGCGGTGAGGGGGATGCCCATGCGCATAGCCTCTTTGGAGGTGTAGCCGCCGGCGTCCTTGCCTTCGCCGATAAGGATCGGCAGGTTATGGAACGGCAGGATGTAGTGGATGTTGATGGACGTGAAGACGATGAGCGCCACGGCGAGTGGGCTCACGCTGGAGCCGGCGGCAAAGCTGATAAATGCCGGCACGCACACGCCGAGCACGGCCATGACCGAGCCCATGAACATGTGGATGATCATGGAAAGCGCGGCGACGAGCAGGGCGAACAGGAAGATGTTCTCAGGCACGGAGCTGGGGAGCACGACGTCGGCGATCCAGGCGTTCATGCCGGTGGCACCGCCCACGGAGCCCACGGCCATGGCGGCCGTCAGGAACATGAGGGACTTGATGTCGACAGCGTTCCAGCTGGCGGGAGTGAGGACTTCGCCGATGATGGGCATGGCGAGAGCAACGCCAATGGCCAGGGTGACCCAGCCGATATAGTCGCCCGAGACGGTGAGCCACAGCGCGATGGCGATGATAAGCCACACGATGGTGCGGATCTCCTTGACGGAGAGCTTGCCGAGCGCGGCCTGCTTGGCCACGATCTGCTCGCGATCGTAGACGAGCTCCTTGCTGGGCTTAAAGAGGAAAAGGCCCAGGAACAGGGTGCACAGCAGCGCAACCAGCATAGGCACGCTCATGTACAGGAACCAGTCGACGAAGGACGGGCTCATGCCGCCGGCCTCGGCACTGTACTGCGCAACGAGCGGGTTAAGCGTGGAGTCGCCCGTCAGGAAGAACATGGAACCCGGGGCGGCAGCGGCAAACACGAGGAAGCCGAGCTTGCCCTTGTCGTCGTCACCGTAGCCGGCGGACTCGGCGATGACCGAGACGACGGCGAGGATGAGGAAGGCGCGGGGGAACGGATGCGGGATCAGCAGCGACAGCACAAAGGTGAGCGCGAAGATCGAGATGATGAGCGACTTGGCGTCGCGCACGAACTTGAGCATGAACGCGTAGGCGATGCGCTCGCCCAGGCCCGACTCCTTGACCGCGCTGGCGATGAGGTAGGCGCCGATGACGAGCCACATGGTGGCCTTGGTCCACGAGCTAAACGTGGAGGCGACCGTCGCCGAGATGCTCGCGGCGCCCGTGTCGTCCACGCACACCTTGAACAGGACGAGCAGTGCGCAGTAGAGCAGGCCCACAAAGCCCGGCTGTGCCACGCCGCATGCCCAGAACACCACCGTGGCGAGCGTCAGTGCCAGACAGGTCTGACCGCCGACCGTGAGCTCGACCGTCGAGCTCAGCTCCGCCAAAGGAAGAAACTTCACCAGCAAAAAGACAACGATACCCAGCACAAAGCCAATTTCGCGCTTGGTGATCTTAAACGCCTTCTTTTCCGCTTCCATCTCCCCACCTTTCTTGTTGGGGGCGCTCCGAATTCGCAGCCATGTTGCCGCTTAAAAAGGGGCGCCCGTTATCGGACACCCCTTACGTTGCGCTGTGTTGCGGCAATACAGTCAAGCGGATTTTTTGGATGAGAAGCGATTCCCTAGACAAAAACCGTCACAACATTCGACGCTTTTCCTCGTTTTCGAGATTTTCGCCGAATGTTGTGACGGTTTGGATGTGGCAAAGGGACTGTCTTTTTTACATAGCGAGGGCCGTGCGGATGAATGGGTCGCCGAGGGCCTCGCGGAGCCAGGGGGCCAGCTGCTCGGGGTGACCCTGCAGGTAGCCTTTGAGCTCGGACGGAGCCACGCGACGCACTTCCGAGATCTCCTCTTGGTTGATATGCAGCTCGCCCGGCTCAACATGGGCAAGGTAGACCTCGCACCATTCGCACTCGCAGCGACCGTCGCCGTGGTCCTCGCGGTACACCACGTGTCCGAGGTGCTTGAGCTGATCGGGCTCGCGCGTAATGCCGAGCTCTTCGTTGATGCGGCGCGCCGTGGCGGCCGCGACGTCTTCCCCGGGGAGCGGATGGCCGGCGCAGCTATCGGCCAGCACCCCGCCCCACAGGCGCTTGAGCGGACTGCGGCGACAGAGCAGCAGGCGCGCGTCTTCGCCCCGGCCCTCGACCAAAAGCGTCAGAAATGCCTGATGCAGGATGCCCTCACCAGCATGGGCCTCGATGCGGTCGACGGGGCCAAGCGCCTCGCCGGTCGCAGCATCGACCGCCACGACCTCGGCGCCCGCACCGCCCTCATCCCAGCCGGCGCGCAGAATGCGGGCTGCGGCTTCCTCGAGCGCGGCGATGAGCTCCTTGGTGGTGTCGAGCACGCGCTGCAGGTCGTCACCGCTCGCTTGTTCAACATGAAAACCCGTGCTTGCAACTACCGGCACGCCAAAGCGCGTGGCCAGCGCCGCCGCGATATCGTGCGCCGGGATCTCGTCTCGATGGCACGGAACGGCCAGGATGCTCACCGTTGCCGTACGGCCGGGCTCGGGGCGCGGAATGGCCTGCGCCGTGGCGCCCAGGTGCGCAAACTCCGGCGAGCAGGCGTACACCGCCATGCCTCGCGGCGTCACCGTCAGCTGGGCCTCGAGCGCAAACTTGCCCTCGCCCACTGCAACCTTTGTCGTGTGCATACCCATGGGATCTCCTGCCGCCCGCGATGTACCTGAGACCATCTTCGCCTGTATTGCGACTATACAGGCAAGCCCTCCATGTGACAAAGGGACTGCCCCTTTGTCACATTCTGTTAGAGTTGCAGGAAGTGAATCCCGCTTATTCATGCGACATTGGAGTGACAACCTTGACCGCCGCAACCACGCCTAAAAGTAAGCCAACCGCCGCCGCGCTCTCCCCCGCGCGCACCAAGCTCTGCCTGGCGCTGCTCGTGCTGTTGGGATTCTCGCTCGGCTGCTCCGAGTTCGTGGTCATCGGCATCGAAAGCGACTTGGCAACGGAACTCGGCATATCACTTGCCACTGCGGGCCAGCTCATCAGCGTGTTTGCGCTCGTCTACGCTATCGCGACGCCGGTGCTCGCGCTCAGCACGGGGCGATTCCGCCGCTACCAGCTGCTCGTGTGCTATAGCGTCGTCTTTGTGCTCGGCAACCTGGTCATGGCGTTGGCTCCCAACTTCCAGGTGCTGTTTATCTCACGCATTGTCCTGGGCTCTGTCTCGGGTGCGCTGCTCGCCGTGGGCGTGACGTACATCCCTGAGCTGCTATCCCCGCAGCAAACCTCACTTGCCATCTCGGTCGTGTACGGCGCGTTTTCCGTGGCGATGGTCTTTGTGACCTCGATTGGCAAGTTTGTGGCCGACACACTCGATTGGCACGTGGCCATGTACGGCACGCTGACCTTTGCCGTTTTGATCTGTAGCGCGCTCGTGGCGTTTATGCCTCGCGCCGGGCAGACCGATGAGCCCGCCACCTTCCGCGAGCAGGCGGGGCTACTACGCGAGCCGAGTATCATCACCGGCATGCTCATCTTCTTGTTTGGCGTGGGCTCGGTCTACGTATTCTACGGCTACGTGACGCCTTATCTGGAGCAGGTGCTGGGCATGGATACCGTTCAGGCGAGCACCACACTTATGGCCTATGGCGTGTTCTGCCTGATCTCGAACATCCTGGGCGGATGGATCGATGCGCGTTTTGGCATGAAGGCGCTGCTGGTTACGTTTGTGCTGCAGGCTGCAGCGTTACTCGGACTGTTTGCTGTGGGCGGCACCATGCCGCTCGCGCTGGTCTTTGTCTTTAGCCTGGCGCTGCTCATGTACCTGTTCTCGGTGTCGTGCATCACGCACTTTATGGACGTGGCACGCAGCCGCCATCCCAAGTCGATGGTACTCGCAAGTTCGGTTGAGCCCATGGCGTTTAACGTCGGCATCTCGTTTGGCACCGCAGTGGGCGGCGCCGTGGTAAGCGGAGTTGGCATTGCATATGTAGGCGCGGTCGGTGCCGTGTTCTCGCTTGTAGCCTGGGCGCTCACGCTGGTGACGATTAAGTTGGCTCGCTGGGAACGCAAGAGGGCGATGGCGCAGGCGTAGATGCGATACTCGAGCTCGATGATGGCGATCGAAAGGAAACCGCATATGCAACGTGTACTGTTCATCTGCTATGGAAACATCTGCCGCTCGACGATGGCCGAGTCGGTGTTTACCGAGCTCGTGCGCCGCGCTGGGCGCGAGACGGAGTTTGTCATCGATTCCGCCGCGACTTCGACCGAGGAGCTTGGCAACCCGCCACACCATGGCACAGTCGCCAAGCTGCGCGAAGTCGGGATTCCCGTCGTTGCCCACCGCGCACGCCAGGTGCGTCGCGCGGAGTATGGCGACTGGGACCACATTGTCTATATGGACGACGAGAACGCGCGTGGCCTGCGTCGCATCTTTGGCGACGACCCCGACGGCAAGATTACGCGCTTGCTCGATTGGACCGAGCGCCCCGGCGACGTGGCCGATCCCTGGTACACCGGCAATTTCGATGCCACGTACCGCGACGTGCTCGCCGGCTGCTCGGCCATGCTCGAGCAGCTGTAGGCAAGCGAGGTCGCGGGCCACGCCTTCGGCGCGAAACAAGCGCGGATAATCTTCCACATGAAAAATGAGCGTGGGTTTTCTCCCACTTTGAGAATTCAAGTGCGCTCTAAACGGGAGAAAATCCACACTCATGAATGTGACAAAGGGACTACCCCTTTGCCACATCCGGGACTGGCCCTAGACCGGCTTGACCTCCAGCTTTATCCCTTCGGCGCAGGAGTCGCCCAAAACATCCGAAAGGGCCCAGGTCGCATATAGCGGCAAATAGAGAACCGCTCCGTTGCGCTCAACGTTGCCTCTCGAGAAAACAATCCCGAGCCTTACGCCATATTCAGCCGTATCAAGCACATGACCGAGCGCAGCGTGCGCGTGGTAATAGGAGCCCGATTTAACCTCGATCGGAACAGCCGTCCCATCCGGTCCATCGACCACAAAGTCCACTTCGCCGCGCTTTTTTGTCTGATAGTAGTAAAGCTGGCGATTTTGGGCAGCTAGCTGCTGGGCCACCACGTTTTCGTAAATGCCGCCCAGATTGGGCTCTTTGCTATCAAGATACGCCGCTTGGGCGACTCCAACGGGGTAGCGCGCCATCAACATGCCCGTATCCGATTGATATAGCTTGAACTGCGATGGCCGTGCCGTCTTGAGCAGGGGCGATTTTGGCTCGGTTACGATATCGGCTTTGAGAGCAACGCCGGCATCGACAAGCCATACAAAATCTCGCTGATACTTCTCGTAGTGAGCCTTGGGGTCAATGGAATTGAGCACGAAGCGCTTGTTTTCGCCCTCGAGCATAATAGGGAGCTGATCGTAGATGCTCTGCACCTGCAGGGCTCGCCCGCTTGCATACTTGGAGATATCCCGCCGGTACTGTTCGTTGAGCTCTGACTGCAGCTGACGAACAGAGGCAAGGTCGCCCTGCGTGTCAAGGAAACGCTGCACGACCTCCGGCATTCCGCCGACAACGATATAGGTCCTGAAGTTTGCCATCATCGCGTCATGAATGTAATCAGGAATGGGCCTCTCGCTGATACACGCGTCACGTATCGTTTGGCGAGCCCCCTCGCTCACCCCGGTTGCCCAGCAAAACTCCTCAAAATCGAGCGGGAACATCCTAAGCTCGTGGACATACCCCACGGGATAGGACCTGACGCCCTTGAACTGGGTCCCGAGCATTGACCCCGAAAACGCCCAGCGGCACCTCCCGTCCTCTACAAGGAACTTTGCCATCGTCATGATGTCGGGGGCCTCTTGGACCTCATCGATAAACACGAGCGTTTTGCCTGGTGCAATCGACTTTCCCGAAAGAAGCGTCACCCTGCTGATGAAATCATCGGCATTCCGCGCCTCGAGAAGAGCATCTTTTGCCTGGCGATTTTCCATGAGATTG
>DBEXKF010000141.1:0-1772 GCA_048175045.1 Collinsella sp. | reverse complement strand
CGATGTGCTCGAGCAGCATGACGGCTGCACGCAGCACGGAGGACGGGTCGGCATACTTTGCGCGGCCTTCCTTGACCATGCGCGGTGCAGAGCCGTGGATGGCCTCGAACATTGCGTAGCGCTTGCCGATATTCGCCGAGCCTGCGGTACCGACGCCGCCCTGGATCTCAGCTGCCTCATCGGTGATGATGTCGCCGTACAGGTTGGGCAGCACCAGGACATCGAAGTCGTTGGGGTTCTGGACCAGGCCCATGCAGGTGGCGTCGACGATCTTGTCGTTGAACTCGATATCGGGATAGTTGGCAGCCACCTCGCGCGCCACGCGCAGGAACAGGCCGTCGGTCGCCTTCATGATGTTGGCCTTGTGCACGGCCGTCACCTTTTTGCGGCCGCAGCGGCGGGCGTACTCAAAGGCGTACTCCACAATGCGGCGGCTCTTGGCGATGGAAATCGGCTTAATTGAGATGGCGGAATCCGCAGCGAAGGTCTTCTGGCCCGAGCGCTCGACGAGCTGCGAGAGCTCCTCGACCTCGGCAGCGCCCTCATCGAACTCGATGCCGGCGTAGAGGTCCTCGGTGTTCTCGCGCACGATGACCAGGTCGACGTCGCGGAAGCGCGAGCCGTCGCCCGGCTGCGACAGGCAGGGGCGCACGCAGGCGTACAGGTCAAAATGTTTGCGCAGGGCGACGTTAACGCTGCGGAAGCCCGTACCGACCGGCGTGGTGATGGGGCCCTTGATGGCAACCTTGGTCTCGGCGACCGCATCGAGCACGTGCTGGGGCAGTGGCGTGCCAAACTCGTCCATGACGCCGGCACCGGCCTCCTGGACGTTCCAGTTGATCTGGACACCGGTGGCCTCGACCACGCGGCGCATGGCCTGCGTAATCTCGGGACCGATACCGTCACCGGGAATCAGGACTACATCGTGCGCCATAATCTGTTACTCCTCGTCTTCGGCGTCGTCAGATTTTTTAACGCTAGCACGCTTCTTCTTTTTGGAGAGATCCAGGCCAAAACGTTTAACAAGCATTTCGCAAATCTCGCTCGAACGGGCCTTGAGATAGCTGCCCTTGCCGTTCTCGGCGTCGAACTTAAGGCGCAGCGCGAGCTTCTCGGCAACCTCGGCGTCGATCTCGCCCTGGCCAAACTCATACAGGCAACCGAGCATGTCGCGATACTCGAGGTCGCCGTGGTAGCACTGGATGGCCTCGTCCAGGATCGGCCAAGCCTCGCGCGAACGCTCGACGCTCGTAGCGCCCCACACGCACAGCAGGCGGAAGGCGGCATAGCGCAGCGTGGAGGAAATCTCGTCGAACAGCGCGGTCTCGGCGCCCTCAAAGGCATCGCCCAGCTGCTCGGGGCAGGTGGTGGCGAGCGCCGCAAGGGCATCGAGAGCCTCCCAGCGGGTCTGAGCCTCGGGGCGGTCAAGTGCCTCGATCAGCGCGGGTACGCAGGGCACGACGCGCTGCGGATCGCGCTCGGCAAGCAGGTGCAGCACGCGGGCGGCAAACTGACGGATGCGGCGCGTGGGGCAGCCGAGCTCCTTGACCAGGCGGTCGACGGCGTTCTCGTTCTCCTCTGCCAGCTGAAGCTGTGCCAGCTCCTCGTCGGTGAGCTGTTCTTCCTTGTTTTCTGCCATAGTTACCTCTTCTTACTATTTCTTAGCGTGCTTGCCAGCACCCTTGCTGTCATCGGTGACCGAGATGAGCTGTCGGTCGGCCGCGCCATTGCGGCGTGCGCGGCGACGCTCCTCGGCATCGCCCGCGTCGGCG
>DBEXKF010000140.1:0-2360 GCA_048175045.1 Collinsella sp. | reverse complement strand
TTTATCGCGAGTTCCGCACGAACAGGAGGCCACTTAATGTGGCCTCCGTCGTGAGCAGGACTGTAGAGCAGGAAACCTAAGCCGGTGTCCCCGCTCTCCCGGGGCCGAACGCCCTAGTTGTTGAGCATGCGGTCGAAGCTTCCCGAGTCGCCATCCCGATAGTCGGCGGTCATCAGAATCTCCTGCGGAATTCGTCCACCCTCGCGCAGCACGTTGCGGAACTGCACGCGCGTAACCATGGGCAGATCCTTAATCGTCGCCGCCAGGTTCTGCGGCACGCCCTGGTTGGCAGCCGCGGGCTCGCACGCGCCGCCGGCCTTCACGCGACGCTTATGCTCGGCAAGCATGGCGCGATACATGCCGGCATGCAGGCGAATCTCAACGACGTTGGCATTGCGGGCCTGCTCGACGATGCGCGCGCCCTCTCGATCGATGTCGCCCACGTAGTAGACATAGCTAAAGCGATAGCCGATCTCGGCCAGATAATCATCCAGTGCGTGCGAGACGCTCGCCTTGCAGCCGCCGCCAAAGATTACGCCGCCCACCTTGGTACCAAAGAGCTTGGCATGTTTACGTCCGCGCAGAAGCTTGACGATTTCGTCGTAGGTATCCAGGTTCTCGACCATAATGAACGGCTTGTCGGCGCCCAGCGTAAAGAAGCCCGTAAAGTGCACCGGACGGTTGGGGGCGACCTTGATCGCCTGCATGCTGATGCCCTTTTCGGTCATACGCCTGATCAGGCGCTCGCCATGCTTGCCGTCAAAAGCTTTTTCGTCATTGAAGATCTGGTAGGCGCGCTGGCGGCGCGAGGCAACCGGCGTATCGGCACCGCGGTTTTGCTCGACCCAAGCCTGAATGATCGCGATTTCCTCGGCAATCTTGCGATTGGACATCTCGTTGTGCTGAGCGCGCTGCGGCGTCTTTTTACCGTCCTTGCCTTCAACCCTTACAATCTGGGTCTGCTGCTCCTTAATTTTGGAGAGCGCCGTGGGCGTGGGGACGACCTTGAGCAGCTGCCTGCCCAGAACACGGGCCAGGGCAAACGCCGAAACCTCGCCATGGGTAGTCGACTCAGCCTGCTGGGCGGCCGTATCTGCTGCGGCAGACTCGGGCCTCTTCTGAGGCTTGCGCTTGGAATCGCCTTGGACATTGCACTCACGTTTCGAAGTAGACGTCTGCTTCTGCGAACGTTCGGGCTTGCCCTCCTTCGCCGGCTGACGCTTGGGCTGCTCCATCGGAGCATCCACCTTCGCATCTTCGTCGCGCGGCGCTACATTCTCGGCGGCATCCTGAGCGTTAGAGCCGCGGCCGCCACGATGACGACGACGGCGAGGCTTGCTCGAAGTGCCCTCCCTCATCTGTTCAACCGCAGGTTGCTGGCCCTGAGTCTCCGTATCGGACGCAGTCTGCTCATCAACAGGCTTCTGTTCACGAACTTCCGACTCGGCAGGCTTCACGGCCTTCTCGGCCCGCGCCTCCGGAACCTGACTAACCTTCTCCTGACGCTTTACAGGGTACGCGCGACCTGCAAAGCCGCGACCGGGACGGCACGAGTCTGAGGCCTTCTTGGCCGGCTTCTCGGAATCATCCGCAACCTCGGCAGCCTCTTCGGCATCGCGCACAACGTCCTGCTGCTCGGCCTTAAAGTGAGCACCGCGGCGACGCTTGGGCTCTTGGGCCTCCACGGGCTTTTGCTCCTTCGCGGGCTTCTGCGACTCGGCAGCAACCTCAGTCTCAACAGCCTCGGTAACGGCCCCATCCTTTTGAGCCACAGCACGACGGAAGCGTTCCTGTTGGGCGCGGCGCTGAGCATCACGCTTTCCGCCTCCGCCAAAGCCGCCTCGACCCGCCTTGGCGGTAAAGGCGCGCACGACATGCTCATCGAGCAGCTCGTCAGTATCGATATGCTCACGCGGGGCAGCTTCTTCCGCAACAGGCGCCTCAACGGAATCCTCGACAGGCTGCTCCTGGGCATCATGAATCTCGGCATTGATGGTATAGAACGCCGGCCGGCCGTTAATGCCGCTGCCCTCGATCTTGGTCACGATCTTTGCCGCGATAAGCTCGTCGCGCATCGCCTTGGTATCGCACTCCTTATCCACGGAGCGGAAGATTTGCGCCAGCGCGCTCGACTTGATCTTGAGCGCCTTGCGGCAGAGCAGGTCGTAGGCAACCAGCTTGGCCCGCTCGGCAGAAAGCGACGTTTGTCCGCTCAGACGCTCAGCCAGAGCATCGACATTTTGTTGGTTATCGGAATATACCGTCTTGGCCACGGGGCCCCTTTCATATGCACACATATACGTCCATATGGTACAACGCGCGCCGCTATCCACGCAAAACATCTGCGAGAACGCCCCGGT
>DBEXKF010000139.1:0-8160 GCA_048175045.1 Collinsella sp. | reverse complement strand
CGATGATGTTTTTAAATTTGCTGTCTTTCGCAAACTGAAGTGTAAACTCCTTCATCTCGCCACCCTCAACGACCTTAGTCGCCTTAGGAGTCCAGGAGGCGGGGGGCACGATTTTGTTGGTAAAGGTCGGTTTCTTACTGTTACCGATAGTAACCGTAGTCTTCGTGCTATCTTGTGAGCTATCTTGTGGGATGTCAACGGAATAGCTTCCGGAACCAAGTGGTTTGAAGTCGGGATCCTTCTCTGTCTTTTTAGAAACGGTTATTTCTTTTACCTTGTAATAATTAATAGGAATCGACATGAGATATTTAGTGTCGGATGGATTGTCCTCAACTTTTACCACGATCTTGTAAATGGTCTCGTCGAATTTGGTATCCAATTCGTTTTCGCCGCTGATGGGTTCCTCAACAAGATAGAAAACGTATTGTCCCGAAGAATAGTCCTTGCCAGAGTCGAAGGTGATATTGCCGTTTGTTTGATCAACAGGCGCCTCGCCCGCAACACTGCAATCGCCCATATCAAATGTGTCGTCATCTTTCCAAGAAGGCTCGATGTCACCATCCTGGCGCAGCAACTTAAATCTGTAATTGTGCGTGCTAAGGCCTTGCGAGATTCCCTTTTCATCTTTAAGCACCTTGGTGGCATTGAGCTTCATGCTCGGATAAACACTCAGATCCTTGACCTCGCCAACGACAAGATCGCCGTTGGTCATGATGCCGCCACCGTGGGTGTAGGAATAGTTGCCACTGATAATGGTCGTAGCCGCTGTCTGCGCCTTTCCCATGGCATCGGCAGTCGGATGGGCCTCAAGACCGAACATGTACTTGGCCTCGGCGCCGCCATTTGGCTCAATGGTGATCTTCTCGCCGTCGCAAGTGCCCTGCCAACCAGCCGAGTCGCCGCCGAGCATCTTGCCGAGCACAACTGCAATTGTCGAGTTCGCACCATCTTTTTTACGCACCAGGAAGAAATCCTTATGGCCGGATTTTTTGAAGGGCTCGGTAATGTACTCGGAGTTACTATCCTCGTTCTTCCCATATCCGCCGGCAGAGTAGTGTTCACCATTATTATCTTTATTGTTATAAATAGCGGCACCGTTGGAATGCGAAACGATTGTTTCGCCCGTAGGGCAAGCGCCAACGCCGCCGCCCCAGCCGCCAGCCTCATTTTCGGCAATCAACGTCTTTACGATATTGAGCTTGCCGCCCTTCTGGATAAAGACGCCACCGCCGCCCCAGTCGCCGCCGCGATCCTTACCCGTCATAGTCTTGTTGTTCGTAATGTAAATCTTGCTGTTCTCACCAGCGCTAATTGTTGCCATCGTACCAGTGTTGTCACCGCCAGCGATACGCAAACCGCCGCCCTCAGCGTTCTCCGCCACGTTGCCGGCAATCGTGCCGCCAGTCATTTCAAACTCGATGGTCTGGTTGTAAAAACCAGCGTAAACGCCGCCGGCAGCCTCATGGGAGTAGTTAGCAGTAACTGAGCCACCCGTTATACTGAGCTTGCCACCATTTACACATGCAATGCCACCGCCACCGAGCAGGCCATTGTTAAACGATTCAGAGATATTGGAATCGACACGATTGTTAGTAATGCTTGCCGAATCGCTGATACTAACGCAAGCATTTTTGGTAAAGACGCCGCCGCCATAACCATTTTCGGGACTGCCGCCGCTGTTGCAAGTGTTTTCATACGTAGCGTTGGCAGAGATAATTCCGCCCGTAAGCTTCAGGGTGGCTCCCTTGTCAGCATAGATGCCGCCGCCAGAACCCGACTTGTTTCCCGCGACCACGCCGCCTGTCATTTCGAGACTGGCATTCACGCCCGCCTTCTCGCCCGTTATGCACAGGCCACCGCCCCAGCCACCGCCGTTGCCATTGGTGACGTAACCGCCTTCGATTTTGACTTTACCCTCAGAAAAAATCACATGGCCGTCATCGCTCAGATTGGCGGCCGTGGTAATCATGCCGCCCTTGAGATCGAGCGTGCCGCCCTCTTTAACGGTGACCACATGCTTTACGGAACCGCTGTCCGATGCCGCATCAATAGCGCCAAAGCCCGTAACGACATGCCTGATCGTAGTCTCGGTTGTGCCGAGTCCATCTTGATTGGGCGTGCTCTTGGTCTCAAAGTAAGTAAGACTCTTAGGAGTGCCGTTATTAGAGCTGCTTCCCTTTTCCCACTCCATACTCGCAAGCTGACCCGCCGGCGTATTGGCCGTATCGACCGAACTTGGTGCATCTATTGTTGTTTGGCCTAAATCCTCGATAGTGAGCGTGGCTCCGTTTTCGACCACAAAGAAGGAGTCTAAGCCGCCAGAACGGTTACAGAGCATGTTGCCGTTAAGATCGATGGTGGTGTCTTTGCTGATAGTGATCTGCTTATCCGAATAGGCATAATCCGTCAGTCGGAACTTGCCGCCATTGGTAAACACCCCAGCAACATCGCCGCTTACCTCGGTATAGCCATCGGCACTGACGGGAGCGATAGCGTTTTCATCGTTATTATCATCATCAGAAGGCTGTGTATCGGAAGGCTGCGCGGCGCCCTTGGCCTCCGCGTCGTCGGACGGCAGTCCCGCGGCAGCGGCGTCTTCGCTCGCGCCATTCTCGGCATCATCGCTAATCTGCTTTTCGGCACCCCCGTTAGCGGTGCTGTCTACACCAGTAGACTCACTTGAGGAACCCCCCCATCACAGCTTCCTCGGCAGAAACCGTCTGGGCATCGTTGGCAATGGCCTGCGAGATTGGAGGCATGACGAGCGACAGTACCAGGCTCAACACGGAGGCTCCGCACAAAACGCCTGCCAGCACACGGCGCGTCGCTTTATTACTCTGCTTAGATTTGTCTGAATTTGCTTTCATCGATGTCTCCTCCCCAAGAGACCGCGATCTTGCTCTTTCACTATCAAACGTATCTGCGCAATCTGTAATTGCGCACGCTTAGTAATGACTATTCTAACGATTGTTTGAACATCTGGGCAAATAAACCGATAGTTTTGTAGCGAATTGTCAATTCTCTTGACAATTGCTCAGATTTACCTTCGTTTATTCGCTATCTATTTTTTGTTTCTACTGGTAATTTAGTTGCCCATCATTTTTTAATGGCATTAGATTTATTTGCACAACATTTTGCTCAAGAGTAAACATCCTGTAAACAGTCGAAAATTGACCATGAGCTGTAGGTCATTTACCGGGAGAAATACCCTACCAAACTGATGAGAATATCTTTAACTCATCGGTAGTCAGAAGCGTAATGTTCAGACAACCATATTGGTATTTGCGCGCAGATTGCAGGCATCAACTCGCCCAAATCGCCTGAGGCCACCGCAAAGGCGCCTATCCCCATTGTGGCGGTTCTCCCCCGGCGCTACAGCAGATGCTCCTCGATAAAGATCGCGATGCCGTCTTTGTCGTTGCTCGCGGTTACAAAATCAGCTGCGGCGCGGGTGGCGTCGCTGCCGTTTGCCATGGCCACGCCCACGCCGGCGTCGGCCACCATGCAGGTGTCGTTATCGGCATCGCCAAACACGCAGATGTTCTGGAGCTCCATGTCGTTGAGCTCCGCCACGCGCACAAGGCCGCGCGTCTTGGACACGCGCGGATCCATGAACTCGTAGAGCCGCTGCGTGGTTTGCAGAGCCGCTGCCTTAACGGTGCTATCGGCAAACGTCGACGCCCGCTCAATCACCCGCGGCATCACCTCGGGCGCCATGGTAAACATCACCTTGGGCTGCGGCTCGCGCAAAAACTCGGCAAAATCGACCACCTGGTAGGGCACGCCGTCGACGCGCGACAGGTGCTCGACGCACGCGTTGCTCTCGGGTACGTAGAACACGCCGTCTCGGGGGCAGACGGGTGTTGCCGGAAGGTCCGCCATGTGCTTGCAGATGCGCGCGATGGTCTCGCCCGGCAGCGGATAGCTCAGCTCGTTGATGTCGTGCGCGCGGTCGATGACCTCGGCGCCACCACAGCCCACGAGCACGTCCACCAGGCCTTCGATGCCCCAGAGCTCGTACATGGCCTCGGTCGCGTGGGCGTCGCGCCCGGTGCACAGGCCAAAGAGCACGCCGCGCTCGCGCAGGGCGCGGATCGCCGCCACGGTGCGCGGGGACACCGTGTGCTGGCTCGTGAGCAGCGTGCCGTCGATATCGCAGAACACGGCTTTGATGTGGCTGAAGGTGGTGTCCATGGGGGCCTTTCTGGGTTGTGCGGCGGTGTGGGGTGTATTCGTGAACGGCGTACATGGTATACCAAGGCGGACACGGGGCGCTTTGGCGCAAAACCACCACAAAGGTGCCTGGCCCCTTTGTGGTGGCCGGACCCGAAGGGTGTCCCGGCCCGGGGCGCAAACCATCACAACATTCGACGTTTTTCGGCAAAATCGCGATTTTCATCGAATGTTGTGATGGTTTTTACCGCCTTGCGGCACGATCAAAATGCCGGCGTCCAAACAGCAGCAGCGCCGCGGGAACCGCAGTCACGACCATGCCCGCACCAACGAGCGTCTGCTGCACGCCAAACGTCGCCGCCAGCCAGGGGGCAATCGCCAGCGGGGCCACGCCGGCAAACATGTTGCCAAAACCCATGACCGAGTTCACACGACCGAGCTGCTCGAGCGGGGCCGTCGTTTGCACGATCGTGTTGTGGAGCGGGTTGACAACGCCCCAGGCCACGCCCAGGACAATCTGGCCGACAAGGGCTACGCCCACGTACGGCGTTCCCACGTAGAGCAGGCTTCCCAGGCCTACGGACATGAGCGCCGCGAGCAGCGTTTTAAGGTTGACCAGGTTCGGCGGCAAGCGGAGCGCGAGGACGGCGCCCAGCACCGCGCCCACACCGCTGGCCGACGAGAGCCAGCCCATCCATTCAACGCCGACGTGTAGGACATCGCGGTAGAAGAACGACTCCAGCGGATCGAAGGCGCCGTAGCCAAAATTCGAAAGGAAAATAATGCAGAACAGCAGGGCGAGGACGCTGTTGGTGAAGACTGTCTTGATGCTGGCTGCGAAGGTGGCGCGGGCGGACGTGCTGGGGTTGGAGCTTTGCCCCGCACGCTCCCCCTCCTCTGCCGAATCGGCATCCGCATCCCCGGCGACATGGCTGGTCTGCGGCCTAAAGCCCCAACCGACGACGAACGCCAGCACAGTAAAGAGCATCATGAGCACGAACACCGCGCGCGACGACACAGCCGCTGCGACAAAGCCGCCCAGCGTGGGGCCAACGATAATACTCACGTTTGAGAACATGGCGATGGCGGAGTTGATGTCTTTGAGCTCGACGGGATCATCGGTGAGGTAGGCCGGATAGGATGTAGCAATGGGCTGGGCGAATCCCATCGTAAAGCCCAGAAACACCGCGCCGAGCAGGACGACGCCGGTCGCGCTACCAAAGGCGATGATTGCCGTGCCAGTTGCGAGAGCGCCGACGATGCTCAGCAAGAAATGGCGGCGCGGACCCCATGCGTCGAGGGCAGCACCGCCCGCAAAGGATCCCAGGATCACAAATACATTCATAAACAGGACGGCCAGCGATGTCGCGACGACCGAAGCGCCGTCCGCATAGGTAAGCGTTCCGATGACGCCGATAAAGTAGCTGGTCTGAAAACCGGTGTAGATGAGAAAGCGTATCGCCACCAGGCGCTTGGCCTGCACGGACAGCGAAGGCTGAGGCTTAGAAAAAAGAGGTGCGAGCATGGAGACTCCTTGTTTCATACGAATACGGGCGGTGGGCATTCGCCACCGTCCATCAAATCAATCAATCCACATGAAACATTAAGGACGCATCAAGCCCCTTCTCTCCGTTTTTCACCCGTCATGAACTACTTGGTAGATTGTAAGGCATGTCCCACACATCTACTAAAGCAAAATCCACCACAAAGGTGCCTGGCCCCTTTGTGGTGGTTGCGGCGTTTGCCCAGATAAAACCCGCCAAAACAAACCTGTCCCTTTTTGGCAGGTTTTAGGCCAGATGATCTTGGATCAGATCGCAGATGGCTCGGGCGTCGTTGATGTTGATGGCTCGGGTCGCAAAGCCGGCGTCGAAGGCCTGACGCGCCAGGGCTTCGTTGCAGGCAAGGGCCAGTGTGTGACCGTCGACCAGGTCGAGCGAGCTCTTGCCGCGCAGACGGTCGACACCGGAGCGCGCGACCACGATGTTGTCGAAGCCCTCGGTCTTGTAGCCCTCGATGATCACCACGTCGACATCGTTGTAACGCGACAGCAGTTCGCGCGCGGGCATCTCGTCCTCCTCGCGCGTGTCGGCGTACTCCGCCCAGCGCGTGGCGCAGATAAGGCCCACGTGTTTGGATCCGGCCTGGTGATGGCGCCAGGTGTCCTTAGCGGGCACGTCGATATCAAAGCCGTGATGCCCATGATGCTTGAGCGAACCCACGCGCAGGCCGCGGCGGGTGAGCTCGGCGATAACCTTCTCGACAAGCGTGGTCTTGCCCGAGTTTTGGTAGCCGATAAACGCGATTGCGGGGACGGCCGGAGCTGGAACTGCGGGCGCGACGGCGGCAGGTGCGCTCGCGGGCGCGGCACCGTCAGCGGCCACGGCCTCAACGGCAGCGGCCTGACGCTCTGCACGATCCCACACGCCCGAGCGGCCGCCCTCCTTGTGCAGCAGGCGCACGTCGACGATCTCCATGCCGCGATCGACGGCCTTGCACATGTCATAGATCGTTAGGCACGCGGCACTCGCGCCGGTCAGGGCCTCCATCTCGATACCCGTCTTGCCCGTCACGCCCGCCGTGACCAGCACGTGAAAGCCAACCTGCCCGTCCGCGCGCGCCGGCGCCCAGCCCTCGGGCACGTCCTCGGCCGGCGTCCCCGCTGGAGCGATGGGCGCAATGTCGCACTTGCTCTTGGTAATGAGCAACGGATGGCACATGGGGATGATGTCACTCGTGCGCTTGATGGCCATGATGCCCGCCACGCGCGCGCAGGCAAGCACATCGCCCTTTTTGGCGCGGTCCTGCAGCACCATGGCCTGCGTCTCAGGATGCATGAGGATGGTGCCCTCGGCGATGGCGATGCGATGGGTCTCGGCCTTGTCGGACACGTCGACCATGCGCACCTCGCCCTTGGCGTCCACGTGCGTCAGCTCGTCGCGACGGGCGTCGCGGGCGGGCTCGGCGGCAGCGCTGGCAGTCGGCTGCGCGGACGCGTCGGCGTTGCCAGCATTCGCCACAGCCGTGACTTTGTGGGCAGACATCGCGGCCCTGCGAGCGGCCTTGGTGGCATCGGCGTACCTGCTCTTGGCCATATGATCATCCTCCGATTTGGGACATAAATCGTTGCGTGCCCTCAATTATCGCGTGTTCCTGCGGTTTGTGGGCGACGGCATCGCGCCAAATCGAAAGTACCTGCATATCATCACCACGGCGCAGCGCCTCACGCATCGAATACTCGGCATCGCTAAACAGGCACGGACGCACGTTGCCATCGGCCGTCAGGCGCAGACGGTTGCAATTCGCGCAAAAATGGTTGGACATGGCGCTAATAAAGCCAACCGTTCCCGCCGCGCCCGGAAAGTGCCAATAGCGCGCAGGGCCCGCACCGGCAGGAGCGTCGTTGATGTCGAGCGGCTCGAGCTCGCCCAGTCCCGCCGCGGCGGCCCCGGCATTGATGCGCGCCCGCAGCTCGTCGCTCGGCACGGTATCGCTCGCATCCCACAGCTCGGGATTGAGCGCGGGCGCATGCGGGTCCACAGCGCAATGCGAGCTGGTGCGCTCGTCGCCGATGGGCATGTATTCGATAAAGCGCAGGTGGATAGGGCGGTCGACGGTCAGCCGTGCGAGGGCCGCCACATCCTGGTTGAGCCGGCGCACCACAACGCAGTTGACCTTAACGGGCTCAAAGCCCCAAGCCAGCGCCGCGTCGATGCCAGCCATGGTCTGCTCGAGCCGACCCAGGCGCGTGATCTTTCCAAAGAGCGTAGGATCGAGTGTGTCGAGCGAAATGTTGACGCGGTTAAGCCCAGCGTCTTTGAGCTGCGGCGCCAGCTTGGGCAGCAGGGCGCCGTTGGTGGTGAGCGAGATGTCCTCAATCTGCGGGATCGCGCGAATGTCGCGAATGAGCGGAATGATACGGCGGCTGACCAGCGGCTCGCCACCCGTCAGGCGCACGCGGCGAATGCCCTCCCCCGCCACCAAGCG
>DBEXKF010000138.1:0-1603 GCA_048175045.1 Collinsella sp. | reverse complement strand
GGGTCATCGTCCCGGCATTCAGCATCAGGGTAGCGCTGCGACGCGGAAATCGCGCGCCGTTGCCGCGCCCCGCAGTGCCCGCTTCCCCCGAGAACAATTATCAGTGCAGGTAGACGAATCGGTCATTATCGGAAAATCCAGATATGGTCGAGGTATACCGATTCATCGTAGTAAACCGGCATAGTTTTGGACGAACAACCCCATACGGATAGCCTCATTGACCCAACAGCCGCAAAATGATCCGTTTCCCCCATCCCCTTGGGATCAAAAAGCCCCGCCGGGCCTTGGTAGGCGCGGCGGGGTGGGCAAGCGGCTATGAGCAGCGGGCTTAGAACAGGCCGGTGATGTTGCCGTCGTTGTCGACGTCGATGTTCTCGGCCGCGGGAACCTTGGGCAGGCCAGGCATGGTCAGAACGCTGCCAGTCAGCGCGACCACAAAGTGGGCACCGGCGGAAACCTTGAGCTCGCGCACGGTGATGCGGAAGCCCTCGGGAGCGCCCAGCGCCTTGGCGTTGTCGCTAAAGCTGTACTGCGTCTTGGCCACGCACACCGGCAGGTTGCCAAAGCCGTTCTCGCGCAGCTCGGCGAGCTGGCGCTTGGCAGCCGGCGTAAAGTCGACGCCGTCGGCGCGATAAACCTTGGTGGCAACGGCCTCGAGGGCGTCGGCCACATCGGCACCGTCCTCGTAGGCAAACTTGAGCTCACTCGGCTGCTCAATCAGGCGCATGACCTCATCGGCCAGGTCGAGCGCGCCCTCGCCGCCCTTGGCCCAAACCTCGGACAGCTTAACGTTGACACCGAGCTTCTGGCACTCGGACTCGATGAGCTCGAGTTCGGCCTCGGTGTCCGTCGGGAAGCGGTTGATGGCGACCACGCAGGGCAGACCGTAGACATTCTGAATGTTGTCGACGTGGCGCAGCAGGTTGGGCATGCCAGCCTTGAGTGCCTCGAGGTTCTCCTCGTTGAGATCGGCCTTGGCGACGCCACCGTTGTACTTCAGCGCGCGGGCAGTGGCGACGACCACGACGGCGCTGGGGCGAACGCCCGTCATGCGGCACTTGATGTCGAGGAACTTCTCGGCACCCAGATCGGCACCAAAGCCGGCCTCGGTAATGGCAACATCGCCAAAGCGCATCGCCATACGCGTGGCCATGATAGAGTTACAGCCGTGGGCAATGTTGGCGAAGGGACCGCCGTGGACAAACGCGGGCGTGCCCTCGAGCGTTTGCACCAGGTTGGGCTTGAGCGCGTCCTTAAGCAACGCGGCCATGGCACCCTGGGCCTTGAGGTCGCGGGCACGGACGGGCTCGCCGGCATAGCTGTAGCCGACAACGATCTCGCCCAAGCGCTCCTTAAGATCGTTGATGCTCGTGGACAGGCACAGGATTGCCATGACCTCGGAGGCAACGGTGATATCGAAGCCGTCCTCGCGCGGCACGCCCTGGGCCTTACCGCCAATGCCGTCGATGACGTGGCGCAGCTGACGGTCGTTCATATCGACGACGCGCTTCCAAGTGATGCGCTTAACGTCAATACCGAGCTGATTGCCCTGCTGGATGTGGTTATCAAGCATGGCGGCCAGCAGGTTATTGGCGGCACCGAT
>DBEXKF010000137.1:0-5085 GCA_048175045.1 Collinsella sp. | reverse complement strand
GGTGCCGCCATAGTGGGCAACCAATCGTCCGCACCAGCGAGCCACATCCCCATCCGCAACCAAGCGCGTCGGCATACCAAACCCATAGTTGACCATTGTCCCCACAACCCTTCCGTGCTTTATGGTGGTATCGATCGTTAGGCTCATGCTACGAAGCGAGCTTTTCCGAGCTGTTTCGCGCTCTTTAGAGCTGCGTTAAAACCCAATCCAACCGCACGACCATACCTACCAAAACAAACCAGTCCCTTTTTGACAGGTTTTGACGATGTCCGTGCAAGCGGGTATTATCGAACAGGTATTCGATAAGAACATGTGTTTGATGGGAGGACGTGTGGCGCACGAGCAGCACACCTACATCTGCATCGACCTCAAGACGTTTTACGCTAGCGTCGAGTGCGTCGACCGCGGACTCAACCCGCTCACCACCAACCTGGTCGTTGCCGACGAATCGCGCGGGCGCACGACCATCTGCCTCGCCATCACACAGGCCATGAAGGACCTCGGGATACACAACCGCTGCCGTCTGTTCGAAATACCCGATGGCATCGACTACATTAAAGCCGTGCCGCGCATGCAGCACTACATGGAGGTATCGGCGCAAATCTACGGTATCTACCTGGAATACGTCAGTCCGCAAGACGTTCACGTCTACTCAATCGACGAGTGCTTTATCGACGTGACGCCCTATCTTGACCTCTATCACACCGATGCGGAAGGGTTCGCCTGCACGCTGCGCGACGAGGTCCTCGCGCGCACCGGCATCACGGCGACGGTCGGCATCGGCCCCAACCTATTCCAGGCCAAGGTGGCGCTCGATATCACCGCCAAACACGTACTCAGCCGTATCGGCGTGCTTGACAACGAGATCTTTCGCAAGGAAATCTGGCCGCACCGCCCCATCACCGACATCTGGGGCATCGGGCCCGGCGTGGCGGCGCGCCTCGAAAAATACGGCGTCTACGATCTCATGGGCGTCGCGGCTCTCGACGAAAACCTGCTTTACGACGAGCTCGGCGTCAATGCCGAATATCTCATCGACCACGCCTTTGGGCGCGAGCCGACAACCATCGCCGATATCCAAGCCTATCGCCCGCAAGCAACTTCGACCACCACAGGACAAGTGCTCTCGAAGGGTTATGCCTACGAGCAGGCCTACACCGTCTTGCGCGAGATGGTCGACAGTGCCGTGTTGGACTTGGTCGATAAGCACGTAGTCTGCGACAGCATCTCTCTCTTTGTGGGCTACGCGAGCGAGCGCGCCGACATACGCCGCCTCGACGCCAGCGGTACAGCACAATATGTGGACGGATGCGGCCACCTGCGCTCGAGCACGTCGAGTATCGAACCCACCGCAACCGCCGGCCCCGAGCTCGCGCCCCGTGCTCCCAAGCCCGTCCAGCGCGATGACGAACGGCGCCGCCTGGTGCGCGAAGCGCAGGCAATCGATGGCATCTTTGTGGGCGAACACGGCGGCAAGCCGCGTGGTGGCTATGCCGCGCTCTTTGCACACTCCAACGCCTCGCGCAAGCTGCCCGAGCGCACCAATTCGTTTAAGAAGATCATGGGCTATTTCGATGATCTTTGGGCGCAAACCGTCGACCCTAAACGACCGGTCAAGCGCATCAACCTGGGCTTTGGCAATCTTGTGCCCGAGGAATTTGCCACTATCGATCTGTTTAGCGATGTCGAGGCCGATGAGCGCGAGCGCGACCTGGCGCGCGCCGTGTTGGCCGTAAAAGGCAAGTACGGCAAGAACGCGCTCGTCAAGGGGCTGAGCTTTACCGCCGGCGCCACCGCACGCGAACGCAACGATCAGGTAGGAGGACACCGTGCCTAAGCCCCAACAACAGCCGATGCGGCCACCTACACCTTTTGAACGCCTAGCGGACCCCGAGGGAAGACGTCGCTCCGCCGACCCCAAGCTCACCGCTAACGGCGCCGTCCGCGCCGGCCGTGCCGCGCAGTTTATGCCCTTTGCCGCCCTCACGGGATACTACGAGCTCGTGCGTAAACAAGAGATCACCGCCGAGCCAAAATGCGAACTCACGGAAGAAAAAGCCCTCGAGCTTTCGAAAAAGCTCGAGGGCCTCAAACGCGGCGACCTGGTGCGCCTCACCTATTACGATACGTACGGCTATCGTAGCCGCACGGGCATTCTCGACGAAGTGCTTCCCGCGTTCAAGCTGCTCAAACTCAGGGATATCGCCATCGATTTCGATGACATCCAGGACATTGAACTACGCGGACGAGCCTAGACAAGGACGCGCATCCAAGGCAAGGCCTACAGCGTCATGACGTAGTAGCCCGCATCTCTCACGGCCGCCTCAAGGACACCGCGATCGATTGGCCGCTTGGAGCGCACGCGCGCTGTGTGGTCCGCATACGTTACCGTTGCCCACACACCATTCAGCGCATTGAGGGCATTGGCCACATTCTGAGCGCAGCCATCGCAGCTCATACCGCCGATGAGCAACTCATCGCTATAGGGGTAGTGGGACGGATCGGTATCCGCAACCACTACCTTCTTGGCCTTCTTACCGCTCGCACCATCGCTGCAGCAGCTCTTTCCGTGTGTCGAAGCGACAATGCGACGCAGGCCAAAGAACATGCCAACGACAATCACGGCCAGCACGATGAGATTCGCAGGGTTGAGCAAGTCACTCATGCGTTCCCCTTTCAAGTAGCACTATCTAGATACCCCCATGGGGTGTCCCCATCTTAACCCAAAATCATGTCCGTTCGGTCAATTAGTTTCCCTCTTCAAACTTTTTTGTTGACCATGGCTTACTTTCGTGTATAAGTTTTCCTAGGTTAACAAGTGAGGGCTCGAAAGGGGCAACGTGACTCGAACCATTGACATCCCAACATACCAAACGGCTGTCGTGCGCAACTGCTCCCCTACGCTCGCAGGTATCAAGCCGGCTTCGCTCTTTACCTATTCCGGCGCTTACGCCAACCAAAACGGAAAACTCGGCGTCGCTCAAATCGAAGAGCGACGCTCTCGCCTGCTCGCCGTCATAGCCCAATGCAACCGCGAGCTCCAACCGCTCGGGATCCATATGAGCGTTTTGGTCTGGCGCCCCTGTGGAGCGCTCATCTATGTGTACCGCCCTGCGGACCTCATGCGATATCTCTCCGACCCCCGCGCCGCGACGGCGCTTGTCGCCGAAGGCTACGATGTCCACAACCTGCCCGCATCCTTGGTGCATCTCGCCGCGCGCATCACGCTGGCAAGCAGCAATGCCGCAGAAAGCGCCTATGACGGCAGTGTCTGCGCACTCGCACGAAATAGGCACTGCGATACGGGGTGCATGTGCGAATTCCCCCACGAAATTGGCTATTTTTTGGGCTATCCCTACGAAGATGTCCATCAGTTTATCGTCCAACACGGCGAAAACTATAAAGTCTTTGGCGCCTGGAAGGTATACACAAACGTCGAACAGGCGCTCACGACCTTCGATTCCTATCGTGCATGCACGCAATACCTTACCTACATCTATCAACAGGGCTGCACCCTGGGACAACTTGTCCAGGCAACCCGATAGAGCATACAAAATGCGGCCGCACGCCGCACAACCGAAAGGAAAACATATGAGCAAGATCGCAGTCGTCTACTGGAGCGGTACAGGCAACACCGAGGCCATGGCAAACTTCGTTGCCGAAGGCGCCACGTCCGCTGGTGCCGAGACTGAGGTCATCTCCTGCGCCGACTTCTCTGCCGACAAGGCCGCCGAATATGATGCCTTCGCCTTCGGCTGCCCCGCCATGGGCTCCGAGGAACTCGAGTACGATGAGTTCCAGCCGATGTGGGACGAGGTCAAGGAAACCCTCGGCGATAAGAAGGTCGTCCTCTTTGGCTCCTATTCGTGGGCCGAGGGCGAGTGGATGGACAACTGGAAGGCCGATGCCGACGAGGCGGGCGTCAACGTCGTCGATTCCGTCATTTGCTACGATGCGCCCGACGACGAGGGCGAAACCGCCTGTCGCGCGCTTGGAGCGGAGCTGGCCTAGCGGCAATGAGCTCCGCCCGTAACGCGCTCTGCACCAAAACACATTCGCGTCCCAACAAAAACGGGAGCCGGATCACATCCAGCTCCCGTTTTCTGCTATGCCAGTCATATAAAGCGACTACGAGATATTGCCCAAGAACGCCTTGGTGCGCTCGCTCTTGGGGTGGTCGAAGACCTCGCTCGGCGTACCCTCTTCTACAATGACGCCGCCGTCCATAAAGACGACGCGGTCGGCGACATCGCGGGCAAAGCCCATCTCGTGCGTCACGACGATCATGGTCATACCGTCGTGCGCCAGGTCGCGCATGACGCCCAGGACGTCGCGCACGAGCTCAGGGTCGAGCGCCGAGGTGGCCTCGTCAAAGAGCATGACGTGCGGGTTCATCGACAGGGCGCGGGCGATGGCAACGCGCTGCTGCTGGCCGCCCGAAAGCTGACTCGGCATAAAATCGATGCGCTCGGCAAGACCGACCTTGGTCAGCTCCTCGACGGCGATCTTCTCGGCCTCTTCCTTGCTGCGCTTGAGCACCTTTTGCTGCGCAAGCATGACGTTCTTTTTGACCGACAGGTGCGGGAACAGGTTGAACTGCTGAAACACCATGCCCAAGTGCGTACGTACCTTATTGAGGTCGACGCCCTTGGCGCACACGTCCACGCCCTCAACGACAATCGAGCCACTCGTGGGATGCTCCAGACGATTGATGCAGCGAAGCATCGTCGACTTGCCCGAGCCCGAAGGACCCAGAACTACGACGACCTCGCCCTTATGCACATCCAGATCGATATCGCGCAGGACCACGTTATCGCCAAAGGCCTTCTGGAGGTTCTTGATGCTGACGACGACCTCGTTCGAGTTATTGGTTTCGCTCATGATAGGACCTCCTTACAGACCGGCGATGTGATCGGCGGGCGTCGCGACAACCTGTCCGGCGCTCTTGGCGGGACGCTTCTTCTTGGTCTCGGTCGTGCCCAAAAGCCTCGCCTCAAGACCGCTCACCAAGCGAGCGAGCGGCAGGGTGATGACCAGATAGAACAGGGCGGCAACCACGTACGGTGTAATGGAGCCCGTCGTGGC
>DBEXKF010000136.1:0-3445 GCA_048175045.1 Collinsella sp. | reverse complement strand
GTGCTCTTTATGCCGGCGGGCTCTCCTGCCTTTAAGCTTGACAAGCCGGTGACGCCTGCCGAGGACCGTTATGCCATGACGGTCCTCGCCACCGCCGCGAACCCGGCCTTTTTGGCGAGCCGGTTCGAGATCGACCGTCCGGGCGTAACCTATACGGCCGATACGCTTCATGCCCTTCGCGACTTTTACCCGCCGCAAGTAAAGCTTTACTTTATTACGGGCGCCGACGCGATTATCGATATCGTGACCTGGCATGATGCCGAACGAATCGCTGAGCTTGCTACCTTTATTGCGTCGACGCGACCGGGCTTTGATATCGATACGGCGCGTGCCCGAATCAAAGAGTCGGGGCTGCCGTTCGACGTGCGCTATATTCAGATTCCGGCGCTGGCGATCAGCTCGACGAACATTCGCAAGCGTGTTGCCCGCGGTATGAGCGTGCGCTATCTTACGAGCGAGTCCGTGCTCGGCTACATTCGCAAACGCAGGTTATATGCCGATTTGGGCCAAGAAGATTTTGAGTGATGGGGGTCTACGTTGTCGGTAGAGGATCAGTTTGAGGGCGATGAGCGCGCGCTGCTCAAGCGCATTCAAGAGCTGCTCGATGTTCGCATGAAGGATAAGCGCAAGCGCTATGTGCATTCGCTGGGTGTTGCCGAGACCGCACTTCATCTGGCCGAGGTCTACGGCGTCGACCGCTTTGATGCCGCTGCCGCCGGTCTGATCCATGACTGGGACAAAGTGCTCTCCGACGACGAGCTGGTCACGCGCGCTCTGCATTACGGCATTAAGATTGCCGGCTCTCCTTCTGCCGCGACGCCGCTTTTGCATGGCCCTGTTGCCGCCTATGAGCTTCCGCAGCTTTTTCCCGAGCTGTCGCCGGCCGTTTTCCAGGCTGTCGACCGTCACACCGTGGGTGCCTGCGACATGACGCCGCTCGATATGGTGGTCTTTGTGGCCGATGCCATCGAGCCCAACCGTCACGGCGACTATGCCCATGCGCTGCGCAAGATGGTGGGGGAGTCGACGCTCGACGAGTTGTTCTTCTCCTGTTTTGCGCAGGGTTTGGTCTATGTGATTCAGTCCGGGCGCTATCTTTATCCCACGGCTATTTCGATTTACAACCATTCCGCCCAGGTGCGCTTGCTCGGGCTGTCTAGAAAGAGGTATTCCATGGCCGACGAGACCATGACCAACGAGCAGATTCTTGAAGGTGTGGAGCACAAGAGCTTCGTCGCCACGTCCGACCGCACCGCTGCCTCGCTGTCCGCGAGCGGTGTCGCCGCCGAGGATGTCGCCCGCGCCGCCGCGCAGGCCGCCTACGACAAGAAAGGCGAGGACGTCCAGGTGCTCGACCTGACTGAGCTTTCCGATGTGTGTGACTACTTTGTCCTTGCTACCGGCACCAACAACCGCCAGGTCGATTCTATCGTCGACGAGATCGAGGAGAAGGTTGCCGAGGCTTGCGGCGAGCATCCGTTCTCCATCGAGGGCCGCGAGCAGAAGACCTGGATGCTCATGGACTACGGTTCGGTTGTCGTCCACGTTTTCACTCCCGAAGCCCGCGACTTCTACCGTCTAGAAAAGCTCTGGGGCGACGCCCCCCAGCTCCCCCTCAACCTCCTCTAGTAGCTCATTTGGGACGGGGCTTTTTAGCTACCTTCTACCGTTCGCCGGGCAGTTGCATCACTCGCAGCTGCCCGGCTTTCTTTTTGCCTTAGGGACTAATCGTTGAAGCGGGATTGGCGGCCGAAGGATAGGGCGGTGTCGCCGAATTTGTCTCGGACGGCGTCGATGGCGACGGAGAGGCCGCGGCGGTCGCTGGATTGGGCTCCGCGGTCATCGATCTCGCAGAACAGGTCGGTCTGGATGCCGCCTTGGAGGTCGAAGTCGCTCATGCCGATGCCCACCAGTCGGACATGCATGCCTTCCTGCCAGATGTTGTCGAGCAGCTCGAGCGCAACCGCCACGAAGATGTTCTCATCGTCGGTCGGATGAGGCAGCCGGCGCTGTGCCGTACGCCCGCTGCCATACGAATACTTAAGCTTGAGCGTTACCGTGGCACCCGTCAGCCCCTGACGGCGCAGACGGCGTCCCACTGACTCTCCCAACAGCGCAATCGCCGCCTCAATATCCTCACGCTCAGTCAAATCTTTAGCAAAGGTGCGTTCATTGCTGACCGACTTGACCTCGCGCTCTTCATTGAGACTCGTGACTTCGGAGATTTCGAGTCCCAGTGCACGCTGGCGCATGCGCTCGCCGTTGACGCCAAAAATAGAGGCCAAGGTGGATTCCGGTGCACGTGATAGCTCGCCGAGGGTGTAGATGCGCATGCGGCGCAGTCGCTCCTCGGCCGAGCGCCCGATGCCGCTCATGGCAAATACCGGCAGCGCGGCCAAAAAGCGCTGCTCGGTTCCGGGGCGCACAATCGTCAATCCAAACGGCTTGTCACGCTCGCTTGCGATCTTTGCGACCGTCTTGTTGCAGCCCACGCCAATGGAACAGGTCACTCCCAGCCCTGCCACGCGGTCGCTTATTCGTCGCGCAACCAGCAGCGGGTCTTCGGGCGCGAAGCGACCCGGTGTGATATCGATAAAGGCTTCGTCGATGGATACGCGCTCCACGCGCGGGGTCTCGTCGGCGAGAATCGCCATGACCTGCGCGCTGACCTCACGATAGCGATCAAAATGCCCATGCGTCCAAATGGCTTGCGGGCACAAGCGCCGCGCCTCGGCCGAGGCCATGGCAGAGTGCACGCCAAAGCGACGCGCCTCATACGAACATGTGGACACGACGCCACGCGAATCGGCGTCTCCGCCCACGATGAGCGGCTTGCCGCGCCATTCGGGATGATCGAGCATTTCCACACTCGCAAAAAACGCATCGAGGTCCATGAGGCCCACCGCCGGACCCGTCCAGGGAGGCGGCGTGACGCCCATGGCATCCTCATAACCGTATGTATGTTCGCGTCTTTCCATGTCATGAGTATACCGCGCAGCTCATGTGGGGTGCGTGTATGTGCTTGCAAATCCCGAATTCTTGTCTAAGATATGGATTTGCCCTCGACTACACCGAAGAAGTTGGTCTCACGGACTTCACCTGCCCGCGTCGATGGCGTATTATGTTCAACTGTTTGTTTGTAGTTGCAGCTTAAAGCTGCTTGGTTGGAGGAGTTTCCTTTGGCAGTCAAGATTCGCCTTGCTCGTCACGGCGCTAAGAAGCGTCCGTACTACCGTGTCGTCGTCGCCGATTCCCGCGCCCCGCGTGACGGTCGTATCATCGAGGAGGTTGGCCGCTACAACCCGATGACCGCCCCCAAGACCATCAACCTCGACCTCGAGAAGATCGCCGACTGGCAGTCCAAGGGCGCTCAGCTCACCGACGCCGTCGCCGCTCTGGTCAAGGCCGCCAACGAGGGCGAGAAGACCGAGACCGTCGTCAAGAC
>DBEXKF010000135.1:0-8056 GCA_048175045.1 Collinsella sp. | reverse complement strand
GCCGCGCCGCGCCTGCGCGTGACGCGTACGTACGAGATCTCCGCACCGGTGGCTTGCCATCACTGCGAGGATGCCCCGTGCGCGAAGGCCTGTCCTACGGGCGCCTTGTTCTTTGATCCAAAGAACCATCGTATCGGCGTCAACGAGGACAACTGCATCGGCTGCAAGAGCTGCGTCATGGCATGCCCCTTTGGCGCCGTGAGCGTGGCGACCACGCAGGTTCCGGTCTTGATGGGCGACGTTCGCGTGGGTTCGCAGACCAAGAGCTTCGTGCTCAAGTGCGACCTGTGCGTGGACCGTCCCGGCGGTCCGGCGTGTGCCGAGGCGTGCCCGACCAAGGGCCTCACCCTGGTAGACGAGGAGCGCCTGGCAGAACTGACTGCCGAGCGTGCCCGCGCCACCATCGAAAGCGAGGCGTAAGCGTTGGGGCGACAGGCCCAATGATTGTCAAATAAGTACCGAGTAATCGGTAGCAGAAAAAGGAAGGAGGGTGTCATGGAGAAGCATAAAGTGATCTGCCCGTACTGCGGCGCCGGTTGCCAGTTTAACCTCCTGGTCCAAAACGGCCAGGTCGTGGGCACCGAACCGCTCAACGGCATCACCAATCAGGGCGAGCTGTGCCTTAAGGGCATGAGCGGCTACGACTTCATCAACGACACCAAGATCTTGACTCCTCGCGTACTGCACCCGATGATCCGCCGCACCAAGGGCGCGGATCTTGAGCGCGTAAGCTGGGACGAGGCACTGGATTTCACCGCATCTAAGATGCAGGCCATAATTGACGAATATGGTCCTAACGCTGTCATGACCACCGGCTCTTCGCGAGGCGGCGGCAATGAGGCGAACTACGTCATGCAGAAGTTTACGCGTGCGTGCATCGGCACCCACAGCGTAGACAACTGCGCCCGTACTTGACACGGCCCTACTGTCCTCGGTCTGATGGACACGGTTGGTTCAGGTTGCATGTCATGCTCCATCCCCGGTATGGAGGATGCGGGCTGCATTTTCCTCTTCGGCTATAACCCTGCCGATTCGCACCCCATCGTCGCAAGGCGTATCGTGCGAGCCAAAGAAAAGGGTTGCAAGATCATCGTCGCCGATCCGCGCCATATCGAAACCGCGCGTATCGCCGATCTCTACCTTCCGATCAAGAACGGTTGCAACGTCGCGTTCCTCAACGCCTTTGCCAACTGTCTGGTCAACGATGGCCTCTACGACAAGGAATTCGTCGCCGAGCACACGAACGGCTTTGACGAGTGGTGGGAGACCATCAAGAACTACACTCCCGAATCCGTACAGGACATCACGGGTGTCGAGCCCGCGTTGATCCACCAAGCTGCCGAGATGTACGCCACGGCGAAGCCCTCTGCCATCATTGGCTGGGGCATGGGCGTATGCCAGCAGAAGCAGAACCTGAAGACGGTGCACACCATCGCCTCCATCGCCTGCGTTGCCGGCCAGATCGGCAAACCCAATTCCGGCCTCGCGCCCGTGCGTGGTCAGAACAACGTCCAGGGCTCCTGCGATATGGGCATGCTGCCTAACCTGTACCCTGGCTCCCAGAAGGTTACCGACCCGGCTGTGCGTGCCAAGTTTGCCAAGGCTTGGGGCGTGCCCGAGGAAAAGCTCCCGCTCGAGGAGGGCTACAAGCTCACCGACCTGGGCCACCTGGTCGACGAGGGCAAGGTGCACTGCTTCTACAACTACGGCGAGGACCCGGTGCAGACCGAGCCCGATTCGGCCGGTATGCGCAAGACGCTCTCCGAGCTGGATCTGTTCATTTGCCAGGACATCTTTATGACGCAGACGACCATGCTCGCCGACGTCATCCTGCCCGCTACCTCTTGGGGCGAGCACGAGGGTGTCTTTACCGCATCCGACCGTAGCTTCCAGCACTTTGACGCGGCTGTTCCGCCCAAGGGCGAGTGCCGTCACGACTGGGAGATCTTCGCGGACCTGTCCACGCGCATGGGTTACCCCATGCACTACGACAACACCGAGCAGATCTGGAACGAGTGCATTAGCCTGTGCCCCAACTTTGTGGGCGCGACCTACGAGAAGATGGCTCCCGAGGGCGGCTACGCCCAGTGGCCCGTCAAGAGCACCGATGTGAATGACCACGGTACGCCCGACATGTTCGCTGGTGGCAAGTTCACCACCAAGGACGGCCGCGCCAACCTGATGGCGCACGACTGGGAGGCGCCCTCCGAGCTTCCCGACGATGAGTACCCGCTCATTCTGTGCACCGTCCGCGAGGTCGGTCACTACAGCTGCCGCTCGATGACCGGCAACTGCAAGACGCTGGCGCTGCTCGCCGACGAGCCCGGCTTTGTCCGCATGAATCCCGCGGACGCCCAGGCGCGCGGCATCAAGAACGGCGACATCGTCTCGATTCACAGCCGCCGCGGCCAGGTATACAGCCGCGCCGACGTGAGCGACCGCATCAATAAGGGCACGGTCTATATGACCTACCAGTGGTGGATCGGCAAGTGCAACGAGCTGACCATTCACAAGGTCGACCCGGTCTCGCATACGCCCGAGGACAAGTTCTCCGCCTGCCAGGTCGACGCTATCGCCGACCAGGTCTGGGCCGAGGGCGAGGTCGAGCGTCAGTACACCGAGCTCAAGCAGGCTCTGGTGGACGCCGCCGCTCCCCAGGACGTTGAGCCCGGCGCCGCCAAGTTCGACGACGAGACGCACGTGAATCAAATCGTGTAGTCCCGTTCTCGTTGGCTTTTTGGGCCGGGCGTCCCGTACGTTCGGGAGCCCGGCCCGTTATTTTGAAAGGAAGTGGGGATGAACCGCTTCATCGACATCAATCCGGAGAGGTGCATCGGCTGCGGAACATGCCAGTCTGCCTGCGCCGACGCCCACCGGATGCAGGGTCTTCAGGATACGCCGCGCCTGGCGCTCGTGAAGACCGGCGGTATTTCGGCCGCCCTTGCCTGCCACCATTGCGAGGGTGCCCCCTGCGCCGAGGTTTGCCCGGTGAATGCCATCGAGCACGATGGCGATCGCATCCACGTCAAGGAGCAGGAGTGCATCGGGTGCAGGCTGTGCGCCATCGCGTGCCCCTTCGGAGCCATCCATCCCGATGGCACGTCTATCGCCGGTGTCGCAGGCATGTGCGATCCGACGCCTTCGTATCCTAAGTCCCTGAGCAGCCTGCTTACGTGGGCTCCTGGCCAGTACACCTGCGCTGTCAAGTGCGACCTGTGCGCCTTCGATCCGGACGGCCCGCATTGTGTGGCGGCATGCCCCACCAAGGCGCTGACCGTCATGGGCGGCGCGGCCGATCGCGAGCTCGACGAGGCCAAGCGCCTGCGCTCGATCGAAAACGGTCCGGTCGTCGACGTTACCGCTGTGGCCCAGGGCCTGTCCGAGAAAGCAGAAGGGAGCGTAAACAATGGATAGCATGACGCTGTTTGTCGCATCGCTTGCCGTCTCGTGCATCGGTGCGCTCGCCTCGGTTCTGCTGATCAAGGCCGATAACGCCGCCAAGACCGCCGGCTGCCTAATCGGCGCCGTCGCGGCCGTGCTGTCGTTCATCGCGGGCCTCGAGGCCGTGCTTGGCGACGTTTCGTCCCTCAACACGGTCTTCTTTTTCCCGTTCGCCCGTCTCGAGCTCTTGCTCAACGGCCTTGCGGGCCTGATCGTGGTCCTCATCTCAATCCTCGCCTTTGCGGGCTTCATCTACGGTCTGTCCTACTTCGACGAGTACCCGGGCAAGGTCGGGCGCGCCGGTTTCTTCATGAACACCTTCGTCGCCTCGATGATGCTCGTCATCACCGCCGACAACGTGTTCTGGTTCCTGGTCGCCTTCGAGCTCATGTCGCTTACGAGCTACTTCCTTGTCGTCATCGAGGAGAACAAGAACTCCATCAAGGGCGGTTGGCTCTACTTCGTCATCGCGCACGTGGGCTTTGTCCTTATCATGGCGAGCTTCCTGCTCATGACCAACGGCGTGGGCGGTTCCTTCAGCTTCAGTGATTTCCGTACGCATGACTTTGGACCCGCCATCTCCTCCGCGTGCTTCGTCCTCGCGTTCTTCGGATTTGGCGCGAAGGCCGGTATCATCCCGCTGCACTCCTGGCTGCCCCAGGCGCACCCCGAGGCGCCGTCCAACGTGTCCGCCCTCATGTCCGGCGGCATGATCAAGATCGGCATCCTGGGAATCCTCAAGGTCGGTCTCGACCTGCTCGCGGGTTCGGGCGTCCAGCTCTGGTGGGGCCTCATGGTCCTGGTCTTCGGATCCATCTCGTCGGTCCTGGGCGTCGTCTACGCCCTCCACGAGCACGACATCAAGCGCCTGCTGGCCTACCACTCCGTCGAGAACATTGGCATCATCTTGCTCGGTGTCGGCGCGTCCATGACGGCGCACGCCCTGGGCAACGACGTCATCGCGACGATCGCGCTCATGGCCGCCCTCTACCACACGCTCAACCACGCCATGTTCAAGGGCGAGCTGTTCCTCGGCGCGGGCTCCCTGCTCTATGCCACGGGTACGCGCAACATGGAGAAGATGGGCGGTCTGTTCCGTCGCATGCCGGTCACGGCCGTCTGCTTCCTCATCGGTGCCCTTGCCATCTCGGCCATCCCGCCGCTCAACGGCTTCGTTTCCGAGTGGTTCACCTACCAGTCCCTGTTCAACATCTCGACGCTCTCCGACCCGGTCGTCATGGTGTTCGCCGTCGCCTCCGCGGCCGCGCTCGCCATCACCGGTGCCCTGGCAGTCACGTGCTTCGTGAAGGCCTACGGCGTTTCGTTCGCGAGCAGCCCTCGTTCCCAGGAGGCCGCGAACGCCAAGGAGTCCCCGGCTCCGATGTTGTTCTCGCAGATGCTCCTCGCGGCTATCTGCGTGGTGCTGGGAATCGGCTCTCCCGTCATCGCCCCGGTTCTGGGCGACGTCGCCCAGAGCGTGCTTGCCGGTTCCGCCGTCACAGCCACCTCGGGCGTGTCTCTGGTGAACGAGATTTCCGGTGCCGCCACCTCCACCCCCGCGATCGCCATCGCGCTCGTGGTCCTCACCGGCCTCGCGTTTGCGTTGAGGTCCTACCTCGGCACCAAGGTCCCCGCTAAGAAGACCGACCCTTGGGCGTGCGGCTACGAGCCCAACGAGCACATGCCCGTCGTCGCCACGAGCTTCGCGTCAGACGTAGAGCTCTTCATGGGCCCGCTCTACACCCTGCGCGAGGTATGCACCAAGATCTGCTGGTCCATCGCGCACGTGTTCCAGAAGCTCACCGGTGTCGCCCAGGGCGTTGAGCCCCTGCCCGACCGCTTCCTGGTCGATGCACCGAGCGAGGGTGCCGATAAGCTGGCCGGCCTCGCCTCCAAGATCGAGGGCGGCAACTACTCCGTATACATCTGCTACATCGTCGCGGCGCTCGTGGTCTTCCTCGTGCTCGCCGTGGTCATGGTCTAGAGAGGGGAGAGGATATTATGAACATCGTTCTTGCGATAGCGCAGGGCCTCGTGGTCATGCTGGTCGCGCCCTTCTTCTCCGGCCTCGCCCGTGTGATTCGCGCGAAGATGCACAATCGCCGCGGTCCGTCCATCCTTCAGGATTACCGGGACCTCGCGAAGCTCATGGCGCGTCCCGAGTCCGTGAGTTCCGACTCGAGCTTCGTGCTGCGCATCATGCCGCCGCTGTTCCTCGCGGTGTCGTTCATGCTCGCCATGGGCCTGCCCATGTTCACGCTCGAGAGCCCCATGCCCGTCTTTGGTGACGCCATCACCATCATGTACGCGCTCGCGCTGTCCCGCTTCTTCTTCGCGCTGTCCGGCGTGGATTCCTCCAACGCCTACGCGGGCTTCGGCGGTATCCGCGAGCTCCTCATGAGCGTGCTCATCGAGCCGTCCATGCTCATCGCGCTGTTTACCGTCGCCATCGTGTGCGGCTCCACGGACATTGCGACCATGGGTCAGCACATCGTTACGGGCAACGTCTCGAGCGTCGTCGCCGTCATCCTCGCCGGCGTCGCCTTCGCGGCCGCCTGCTATATGGAGCTCGGCAAGCTTCCGTTCGATCAGGCCGAAGCCGAGCAGGAGCTCCAGGAGGGCCCGCTCGCCGAGCTCTCCGGCCCGTCCCTGGCCATGATGAAGCTCGCCATGGGCATGAAGCAGGTCGTGGTCGTCGCTTGGTTCACCTCCATCTTCATCCCCTGGGGAGAGCCCGCGACCATCGGCGTCACCGCTCTCGTGGGCGCCGTCGTCTTCCTTGTCAAGTGCCTGGTCGATTTCGTTGTCTGCGGCGTGCTCGAGAACTCCGTTTCCCGTTCGCGCTTCAAGGTGCTCGGTAACCAGACCTGGGCCGTCGTCGGCATCGCGGTCCTCGCGTTCGTATTCGTCGTCGTAGGCGTGTAGGGAGAAGGGAGAAACTATGTCAATCGAATCGAGCTTGTCCCTCTTTGCCATGGTGGCGATCGCCGTCCCCATGCTGGGCTCCCTGCTCATCGTCATGCTGCCGCGTCCCTACGCTAAATGGATCTGCGCCTTTGCCGGCGGCATCGCCACGGTCGCTTCCGTTGGCTTGGCCGCGACGTTTGCCGGAAACGGCATGAACGCGGTCGATGTAACCTGGGCGAGTATGGGCCAGACCTTGGTCATGGGCTTCATATTTGACCGGATGAGCACGCTGCTCGCACCCGCGTTCGTTGCTATCGGCCTGCTCGTCGTCATCTATTCGTTCCCGTACATGAGCGATAAGAACAAGGAGCATCCCGACGCGCCCCGTCGCCGCTTCTACGTGTACTTCTCCACGTTCATCGGCGCCATGGCCGGTCTCGCCTACAGCTCCACCATCGTCGGCCAGCTCGTTTTCTTCGAGATCACCGGCGTGTGCTCCTGGGGCCTCATCAGCTACTACATGACGCCCACGGCCAAGAAGGCCGGTATGAAGGCGCTCATCATCACCCATATCGGCGCTCTGGGACTCTACATCGGCGCGGCCTTCCTGTTCGCCGGAACCGGCACGTTCGCGCTGAGCGCGATCTCCCAGCTCGATTCCGGTATGAAGACCGTCGTGCTGCTGCTCATCCTGTTCGCCGCTTGGGCCAAGTCCGCCCAGTTCCCGCTCTACATGTGGCTGCCCTCCGCAATGGAGGCCCCCACGCCCGTTTCCGCCTACCTCCATGGCGCGTCCATGGTGAAGGTCGGCGTGTGCGTGTTCGCCCGCGCTCTTGCGAGTGCCGGCGATATCCCCGAGATCGTCGGTTGGGTCGCCATCATCGACGCCGTCGTGACCATGCTCTTCGGCTTCCTCATGTACCTGCCCCAGAAGGATATGAAGCGCCTGCTCGCCTTCTCGACGATCGCGCAGCTCGCCTACGTGTTCTTCGGCCTGGGCCTCTCCGTGTTCGGAAGCCAGATGGCGTTCAACGGCGCCGTCGAGCACATCTTCAACCACGCGTTCACCAAGACCCTGTTCTTCCTCATCGCCGGCTCCCTCAGCTTCACGCTGGGAACCCGTATGTTGCCCAAGATCCAGGGCCTCATGAAGAAGTACCCGGTCACGGGCGTGGGCTTCGCGGTCGCCGCGACCGCTATCGCCGGCGTGCCCCCCCATGAGCACGTTCTTCTCCAAGTTCCAGATTATTTCCGGTGGCTTCGCGGTTGGTGCTTCCAACACGGTCATCTTCGTCCTCGTGTGCGTCATGGTCGTCGAGACCGTCGCCACCTTCGCATGGTTCCTGCGTTGGATGGGTAAGGTCCTGCCCGGTGAGCCGAGCGAGACCGTGGCCGCCGGCCAGCCCCTTCCGCGCGCCATGGCGTTCGTGTTCGTCGTCCTCATGATCATGGTCGTCGTCGCCGGTCCTCTGTCCTCTAGTTGGATGGATTAGGAGGTAGGACATGGGTTATTCGTTAGTCAATATCCTGGGCGGTCTTCTGATCGTGACCTCCACCATGGTGGTCGTCTCGAAGACCATCCCGTCCGCCATTAAGTGGTACGCGATCCAGTCGGTTGTCCTGGTGGGCGTGCTGCTCACCCTGGGCCTCACCACCGGTGCCACCGAGCTTCTCATGTGGGCCGCGTCGGCCTTCGTCACCAAGGTGA
>DBEXKF010000134.1:0-6816 GCA_048175045.1 Collinsella sp. | reverse complement strand
ATGGCAGCGATCACAAACGTGCGGGAGCTCATCCCCTGCTCGTGTAGATCCATGGACATGCCCCCTATTCGTTCGAGCCAGAATCGGTCGTCTCGGACGTGTCGGAACTGTCATCCGAGCTCTCGTCCTTCGTCTTGGTTGCAGCATCGCGCGACGTTCCCTGCGGCGTGCTGTTGGCCGTGCTCACGTCCTCATCCGAAGCCGACTGTTCGTCGGTCAGCGAGGTGATGACCAGCACTTCCTCGTTGTTCTCGGCCGTGGTCTGAGCGCGCACCACAATGGTGTAGTACACGTCGTTTGCCGACTTCTCAACCGACGAGACGGTGCCGAGCGGTAGACCCTTGGGGAATACACCGCCAATGCCCGAGGTCACGATGATGTCGCCAACCTTAACATCGGAGTCGACGCTCACGTACTCAAGACGCAGCGTGCCGTCAGCCTGACCCTGCAGCATGCCCTGGGCGCGCGTGTCCTGTACCATGGCGGACACACCCGAGTTCTCGTCGCCAATAAGGCGCACGGTAGAGGTCTTGGCCGATACCTCGATAATCTGACCGATAACACCGGCAGAACTCGTCACGGGCATGTTGATGGTAAGGCCGTCGGCAGAGCCCTTGTCGATGGTTACGGTCGAGGTCCAGGCATCGCCCGAGGCACCAACGATACGAGCAGCGGTCGATTTGAGGTTGTAGGTCGACTGCAGGCCGACCAGCCCCTCCAGACGCTCGGCGGTCTTTTGAGCCTCGGAGAGCTCAGCAACCTTAGAGGTCAGCTCCTCGTTTTGCTTCTTAAGCTCGTCAAGCGTGTCCTGCGACGCCGTAAGGTTAGAGAACACGTTGCCGATCGCATTGAAGGGGGCCGCCACAGCCGAGCCCACAAAGCGCACCGGCGAGGTAATCGTCGTCACGCCCGAACGCACGGCATGAATCGGTCCTGCCTCGCCCTCGCGGATGTAAAACGTGAGCAGCAACACCGAAATCAGGCTGAAAACAATCAACGGGCGCATACCCGTTGATTGTCGCTTGGTATTCAGATTTGTGGAGAAACCCGAAGATCGTGCCAAATGGAATCCACCTTTTGGAAATTAAGCATTGGTCTGGACGAAGCCGCCATCAAACGCATTGGCCTCGAGCACGCGGGCACAGCCGTTAACGACGTTATCGAGCGCCGTGGGGCTGACGTTGACCGAAACACCGGTCTCATCGCGCAGGCGCACGTCGAGACCGCGCAGCAGCGCGCCGCCACCAGTCAGCAAAATACCGTAGTACATAAGGTCCGAGGCAAGATCGGGAGGCGTAGCGTCGAGTGCGTCCTTGACGGCCTTGGCCATCTCGTCGAGCGGCTTGTTGAGCGCGCGACGAATCTCCTCGCTCTCGATGCGCACGGTCTTGGGCAGACCGGTGATCACGTCGCGGCCGTTGACCTCGACGTCGAGCTCGTCCTTGAGCGGCACGGCGGAGCCGACCTTGATCTTGATGTCCTCTGCCGTACGCTCGCCGATGGCCAAGTTGTAGGCATCACGAACGTGCGTGAGGATGGCCTGATCGAACTCGTCGCCGGCAATACGGATGGACTGCGAGACGACGATGCCACCCATAGCGATAACGGCAACCTCGGTGGTACCGCCACCGATGTCGATGACCATGGAGCCGGTGGGTTCCTCGACGGGCAGATCGGCGCCGATAGCGGCGGCCATAGGCTCTTCGATCAGATAGGCCTGGCGAGCGCCGGCCTGGATCGTGGCCTCAAAGACGGCACGCTTCTCGACCGACGTGACGCCGGAGGGAACGCAGACGACAACGCGCGGACGCGGGGTCCACGGATAGCGCTTCTCGGAAGCCTTGTCGATAAAGTAGCGAAGCATGGCTTCGGTAACATCGAAGTCGGCGATGACGCCGTCCTTCAGGGGACGAACGGCCACGATGTTGCCGGGCGTACGGCCAAGCATGCGCTTTGCCTCGATACCGACCGCCAGGATGCGCTCGTCGTTCTTGTCGATGGCGACGACGGAGGGCTCACGAATGACGATGCCCTTGCCGCGCACGGAGACAAGCGTATTTGCGGTGCCGAGGTCGATGGCAAGATCGCCCGCATAGCTACCGAAGAACATATCCATCAAAGAAAACAACGCAACTCCTGATGTGTTGGATGATTGCTGGAAAACTACTAGCTCATCATACTAGCGCAAGCCCGGCACCTCACTTGCGGTGAAGCGCCGGGCAAAGCTAAATCCCATAAGGTCACTACTGGTTGTCAGCAGCCGAGAAATCCATATCGAGCGAGGAAACGGCCCAGCCGATATGGTTGTCGGAGCGCACGAATTTGACGGTGTACTCCTGCTCGCCGCCCTTGGACAGCGATGCCTTCACCTTAGCGGTCGTCTCGGTCATGGACTGATCCATGCCCTCGACGGACACGGTGGCGCCCTGCGGAATCGAAGAGATGATCATCGACTTGGCGTCCTCGGACAGACTCGAGGCCAGGCAAGACTCGGCCTTTGCGGTGTCACCGTCCCCGGCAGCCTGGAACAGATCGGAAACGACAGACTCCTGAGACGGGAAGCCAAAGCCGAGCGTGTAGGCAAAGCCCAGACCGCCCGCGGCGATCAAAATGAGCAGAAGCAGCACGATGAAGACTTTGAGACCCGTGTGGCGATGGCGACGACGGACCTTGGCCTGCTTACGATCCTGACGGTCCTGCTGGACCATCTCGGACTCGGACAGCGTAAAGAAGCCGGTGTCCGAGGGATCGGGCATAAACTGACCGGTCGCGCCCGTAGGATCGAGCGGATCGACGGCAGGAGCGTCCATCGCGGGCGTCGGAGCCGTGGCCATAGCCGTCTGGGCAGACAGCGCGGCAAGCGAATCGTGCACGCGGGCAAGCTCATCGGCCTGCTCGGAGGTGAGCTGGTAGATGCCATCTGCAGTAGCGGCGTTAAAGGCGTCGAGTGCGTCGGAGGGACGGCCGGCGGCAGAAAGCGCCTGACCCATGCCGGCGTTGAGCGCACGCGTGTCGTCGCGGGGGCCGGCAAAGTCGATAGCCGTGCGGTAGGTCTCCACGGCATCCGCCGGACGGCCGAGCTTAATGAAGCAACGACCAAGCTCGCCCAGTGCGGCGGCAGGAGCCGGATTGGCGCCGTCGATGGCAGCCTGACGGAAGGCAGTACCCGCGTTGGCATAGTCGCCCGACTGGAACAGCGCGTTACCCAGGCCCAGATAGGCCTTGAACGGCGTGGCATAGGAAGCATCCTGCGTAGCAGCAGAGAACGCCTGGGCGGCCGTCGTGTAGTCGCCCACGGCGGCGAGTGCCTTGCCGCGGTTGGTGAGCAGCGCGCCGCGCTTGCCGTAGGTGCCGTCATTGAGGGCAGCGGCGTAGGCCTCGGCGGCCTCGGCATACATGCCCAGGTGCATCAAGGCGTTGCCACGAAGGTGATCGGCCTCGCCCATAATCTCCTCGGGAGTTTTTGCCGCCCCAAGCATCTGGGCTGCAGCGGAAAAATCACCCGCGCGGTAAGCGGCGCGGCCCTGTTGGATCAGCTGGCTATTCAAGGAAGTCCCCTTTACTCGTGAACGATCTCGACATGGACGATCTCGTCGCCGGCACGCAGCTGCGAAATCACATCGAGACCCTCGACCGTGGTACCAAAGACGGTGTAACCGGAATCGAGGTTATGCTGGGCACCCAGGCAGAAGTAGAACTGCGAACCCGCGGAATCGGGGTCCATGGAGCGTGCCATGGCAAGGGCACCATCGACATGGCTGTTGCGCGGATTGGTGGCAAACTCGCCCTTGATGCAGTAGCCGGGACCACCGGTACCGGGCATGCCGTCAGGGCCCTCAAGACCGGCAGCGACGTCGGCGCCGGACATATCGCGGGTATTGGGGTCGCCGCCCTGAATGACAAAGCCGGGCACATAGCGATGGAACTTAAGGCCATCATAGAAACCCATCGTGGAAAGCTCGCAGAAGTTCGCGACATGAATGGGAGCGCCCTCACCGTCAAACTTGACCTTGATGGTACCCTTCGACGTCTCGATAACGGCGCACTCGTCGCCGGCAAGCTGATACTCGGGCGTGTAGAGCTCTTTCTTAAAACCAAACATGTGGTTCCTTCCTCGTGCGTTTAAAGCATATTTGTACGAATTGTAGCAATAAGCATGCGCTTACATCAATTGCGCACGTAGGTTATGCCGACTATGGCGAACTAATTTTAGGAACGCTGCTGCGGCTTCCAGGAGCCCACATTGGCGTCGTACTGGTTCAGCGCGCTGTTGCCGCCCTGCGCGATGGGCGCCAGGATCTCGCTTTGGTGGGAACTCATCGACTCACCATCAGGAATGGCCAGCGAGATATCCCAGCTCTGGCAGATCACGTCGACACGCTCGTACATCCACTCGGCAAGCTGCTTTAAGTGGGCGATGTCGTCCGCATAGACCGTATCGTCCAGATACTTAAGGTTGTTAAGCTCATCTTGCGTCTTTTTGATCTGGTCGCGCAGGGCGTAGGCACTCTGCGACAGCTCCTGGCGGGTGGACAGCGGCGTTCGGAGATAGCCGTTGTTAAAGGAATCGATGACCTCGCCGATCTGGTCCTCATCACCGTAGGACACGATGGTCTGATACAGACCGTCGAGTCTGGTATAGAGCTGATCATCGGTGAGCACGGTTTCTTCCTGGACCACCTCGGCAGAATCGTCCTGCTTGGTATCGTCCTCAGTCGCCTCGCCCTTTTGGCGCGTGGGGAAGGTCGTCTGCGCAGCCTGGCCAAACTGGTCGTAGAAGGCAGGCATGACACCCATGGGATCGGCCGTCACGAACCAATAGGCACCGCCACAAACGACGGCAAGGACCGCGATGACGATGAGCGGCTTGGGGATATGACGCTTGTGCTTGTGATAGGCGTCCTCGTCGGGATGCACCTTGCGCTTGGGTTTTTGAGCATCGTCATGCAGGGAAACGGGCGTGGGAATATCGACCTTGGGGATACCGAAATCCTTATCGAAAGCCGGCAGCACGCAGGTCTCGTTAGGATCGGCGGCGTCCGAAAGAACCGCGGCAGCCGAGGCGGGCGCATGAGGCACCTCGGTATCGATCTGCTCTTGCGTTAGGCGCGGAAAGCCCGCCGTGCGGCCCGCTGCCAGGTCGGATGCGGCCGCGTCCTCGGAGAGGATACCCGGAGCAGGGCGTCCGCATTTTGGGCACGTGCGATCATGCGGAGAAAGACGGGCACCGCAGCCCTCACAGAACACGAACTCGGTGTGCTCGGGACCATCGCCCGGACCCACATAGGCGTTGCAGTAGGGGCAGAACGAGGCGCCGTCCTCGATAGTCTTAAGGCAATGCGGGCAGATCACGGCATCCTCTTTTCGAAGCAATTCAAACAATCGAGGTTAGAGCATAACATCGCCACGGCCCCACAGGAACAAGGCACCAATTCAACATCGCCAGGGCGCGTAGCTACTTCTTCTTTTTGCTTGGCATCGAGACTTTGATGCCTTGGGCGGACTTGGTCACACGAGAGCGCTTAGCTCCGGTACTCTTCTTTTTCTTGGGCTGGGCCTGGGCCACGCCCTCGAGTGCGCGGGCCTCGGCCTCGCGAGCGGTGCGATCTTCGCGGCGCTGCGCCATGTCGGCGGCGACGCGCTTGGCAAAACGTTCGGCCGTCGAGCCCGTCGAGCTCACCTTGCCGCCACCGCGACCCAGGCGGACGCGCACACCGCGGCCAAAACCAGTTGCGGCATGACGACGACGCGGCTTGAGCGAATCCATCATCGTGGCGAGCTTAAAGAACACCGAGCAGGTAAAGACCACGATAACAGCCAAGATAACCATCTGGCCCATCGACAGGTTGGCAATAGACAGCAGCTCCGGGAATCCGATAACGCCCACCAGGATGCCGGCGACTACAAACACAAAGAGCACCACACGTAAGGGCGTGAGAGGCTGCGAGATGCGCCAGATTAGGCTGACGCTCGCCGCGCACGACGTAAGCAGGCACATCGTAGACAGCGTGAGCTGGCTAAAGCCAAACACGCGCGCCACAAAGATATCGAGCGCCGCAGCCAAAATGACCGCAATCGACGCCGGCAGTGCACGCTTGAGTACGTTGCTCAAAAACGCACCCTTCACACGAGCATTGTTGGGCTCCAGGCCCAACACAAAGCCCGGCGCGCCGATGCAGAAGAAGTTAATGAGCGTCATCTGGATGGGCTCGAAGGGGTACGGCGGCAGCGCGATACACAGCGCCGCCAGGCCCATCGAGAACAGCGTCTTGGTCAGGAACAGTGAGGCCGAACGCTGCAGGTTGTTGATGGAGCGACGGCCCTCGGCCACCACGGCGGGCATCGAGGCAAAATCGTTGTCGACGAGTACGATCTCGGCCACGTTGCGCGCGGCATCGGAGCCGGCCGCCATGGCGACGGAGCAGTCGGCCTCCTTGAGCGCCAGCACGTCGTTGACGCCGTCGCCCGTCATGGCCACGGTGTGCTCGCGGCGCTTGAGCGCCTGCACGAGCTCGCGCTTCTGCTGCGGGGTCACACGACCAAAGACATGGTAGCGGTCCACTGCGGCATCGAGCTTGGCCGGCGTATCGAGCGTCGTGGCGTCCACATAAGCGTCCGCCCCCGGCACGCCCACCACGCGCGCGATCGACGACACCGTACGTGGGTCGTCGCCGCTGATCACGTTGAGGGTCACGCCCTGCTCGTTAAAGTAGCCGATGGTCTCGGCCGCCGAGGTACGAATCTCGTCGCGGATGGTCACAAATCCCACGGGCTCGGCCTCGCCCACCATATCCCCATCGGGCGTAAAGCCGTCCA
>DBEXKF010000133.1:0-6598 GCA_048175045.1 Collinsella sp. | reverse complement strand
GTGGGCGGCGGCTTTGGCGGTAAGGAGGACGTATCCATCCAGCACCTGGCCGCGCTCGCTGCCTCTAAGTTCCAGCGTCCTGTGAAGTGCAAGCTCACGCGTGCCGAGTCGCTCGCGTTCCATCCCAAGCGCCATGCCATGGACGGCACCTTTACGCTGGGTTGCGACGCCGAGGGCAACTTTACCGGCCTGGACTGCGAAATCAACTTTGATACCGGCGCCTACGCGTCGCTGTGCGGTCCGGTGCTCGAGCGCGCCTGTACGCATGCCGTCGGCCCCTACAAGTACCAGAACACCGACATTCGCGGCTTTGGCTACTACACCAACAACCCGCCCGCCGGTGCGTACCGCGGCTTTGGCGTGTGTCAGTCCGAGTTTGCGCTCGAGAGCCTGATCGACCTGCTGGCCGAGAAGGTCGGCCTGGATCCGTGGGAGATCCGCTACCGTAACGCCATCGAGCCGGGCGAGGTTTTGCCCAACGGCCAGATTGCCGACTGCTCCACGGCGCTGAAGGAGACGCTGCTCGAGGTCAAGGATGCCTACTACGCGCATCCCGGACATGCCGGTATCGCCTGCGCCATGAAGAATGCCGGCGTGGGCGTGGGCCTGCCCGACGCCGGCCGCTGCAAGATTCGCGTCGAGGACGGCGTGGCCGTGGTCTATGCCGCCACGTCCGACATCGGCCAAGGCTGCAACACCGTCTTTTTGCAGGACGTTGCCGAGGCCTGCGGTCTGCCGCTGAGCTGCATTGTCAATGGCGAGTGCTCCACCGAGAACGCACCCGACTCCGGCACCACGTCTGGCTCGCGTCAGACGGTCGTGACCGGCGAGGCCGTGCGCGGCGCCGCCTTCCTGCTGCGCGATGCCATGCTTGACATCGAGGCCGGCAAGTCTGCGCCCACCGCTCCTGTGAGTGCGCATGGTGATGGCGTCAAGATCGAGTACGACGACGGTCGCGCCTATCAGCTGCGTACGCAGGAGCTCGTCGCCGGCCAGGGCATGCATCCTCAAGATCCCGCTGCCGCCATCAAGGCGCTCGAGGGATGCGAGTTTGGCTACGTGTATCTGGAGCCGACCGACAAGCTGGGCGCCGACGTTCCCAACCCCAAGAGCCACATCTGCTACGGTTTTGCCACGCATGTGGCCATTTTGGACGACGACGGCCGCGTGAGCGAGGTCTATGCCGCGCACGATTCCGGCAAGGTGGTCAATCCCATCTCCATCCAGGGTCAGATCGAAGGCGGCGTGCTCATGGGTATGGGCTATGCGCTTACCGAGGATTGGCCGCTCAAGGACTGCGTGCCCCAGGCAAGGTACGGTACGCTCGGGCTGTTCCGCGCGCCCGAGATTCCGGATATCCACGCCATTTACGTGGAGAAGGACGAGCTACTGCCCGTGGCATACGGCGGCAAGGGCATCGGCGAGATCGCAACGATCCCCACGGCGCCCGCCGTACAGAACGCCTACCGCGCGTTCGACGGCAAGCTGCGTCCGGATCTGCCCATGGTGGATACCCCGTACAGCCGCGCCCGTCACCGCGGGTAGGGTGCGGACGGCCATTGCGATGGGCTGTCCGCGTTCAACACCAACTGCATATGCTGCGCCTTTGGCCCTGGTTCCATCGTGAGCTGGGGCCTTTTGTTTGGAGCGGAGACAGCATCCCGGAATTCGGGCAATCCGGTGGTCAGGGGTTGAGCGAGCGTCGCGCTAAGGATGTCAAGCGTAAAACCTTCAATGAAAATGGCGTAAAAACTACATCTGTCATGGCGTAAAAACTACAGTGAAAGTAGCGTAAAATCAGCATTGAGAATGGCGTAATTTCGCATATCGCGTGATAGAGAGGGACGGCCGTCTATGGATGCACCAAAGAGATTGACCCAAAAGGGATATAGGCCCCGGCTCATAGAGGAGCGCCTCGACACCCTTATGCGGGCGTTTGGCTGTGTGGAGATCAACGGCCCCAAATGGTGCGGCAAGACCTGGACGGCGCTCTCTCGCTCGGCGAGCGTCTCCAGGCTCGATGAGCCTGCGCAGCGCGCGGCGGCAGAGGTCGACCCAAGCCTGGCGCTCATCGGCGATGCGCCACACCTGGTCGATGAATGGCAGGAGGTGCCCGAGGTTTGGGATGCCGCCCGGCGTTTCGTGGACGCGAGCGGCAACGAACGCGGGACACTTTTGCTCACGGGCTCGACCGCGCTCAAAAGCGATGAGCGCAGCCATGTTCGTCATTCCGGCACGGGTAGGATCGCCCGTCTGTCAATGCGCCCCATGGCCCTGTGTGAGTCGGGCGACGGCGAGCCGCTCGTGTCACTGGCAAGCCTCTTTAAGGGCGAGGGTTTTGCCCCTCAGCGTCGCGAGAGCACGGTGGATGACGTCGCCCGCTGGTGCTGCAGGGGCGGTTGGCCTGCAAATCTTGGGCTTTCGGAAGATCTTGCGCGAGAGACGGCAAGCCAGTACGTGCACTCGGTGCTCGACGTCAACGTGCTGGACGAGGGCATGTCGCCCGAGCTTGCACACGGCCTTTTGCGAGCTCTTGCCATGAACGAGAGCCAGGCTGTCACGTACAAGACGCTCGTAAAGGATGCCTCGTACGGTGAGGCGGGCCCCGACGAGAGGACCATCGCTGCGTACTTGGACCTCTTCAACAGGCTCAAGCTGACCGAGGACCTGTGCGGATGGGAGCCGCCCATGCGCTCGAAGGCCCGCGTTCGCGTGCGCCCCAAGCGCTACTTCTGTGACCCGTCACTTGCGGCGGCGTTGCTGGGGGCTACCCCTGAGCGGCTGCTTGGCGATATGCAAACGCTGGGGATGCTCTTTGAGAATCTCGTCCTGCGCGACGTGCGCGTGTTCCTTTCAACCTACGGCGGCGTTGACAACAGCGTCCATTATTTCCGCGACGAGAAGGGCCTTGAGGTCGATCTGATCGTCGAGCACGATGGGCGCTGGGGAGCCATCGAGGTCAAACTGAGCGATGCGAAGGCAGACGACGGAGCGAGAAACCTCAAGGCGATGGAGAAGAAAATGCTCTCCAACCCTGCCGCGCAGAATGCTGCGCCGGCGTTTTTGGCGGTCGTGGTTGGAAAGGGGAGCATTGCCTATACACGCGACGACGGCGTGGCGGTGATCCCCATGGCGGCACTTGGGGCGTAGTGGTTTTGCGGGCGTGCCGTGCTTCCTTTACCGAAAATCCATTTGGTAAACCTGGCAGCCGTGGGTAGAATAAGGTCGACGGCAGCCCAAGGGTGATAGCTGGGCAGCGCCGTTACTTCGATTAAGGGGTCAATGCCTTAGTGGCGTCGACCCCTCTTTTTCTGCTTCGTACGCTGCTTGAGTGCCTCGGTAAGTCCGATAAGCGCCGTGAGGAGCGAGGCCAAAGCGGTCAGGAGCTTCACGAAATCAGTCAAATCGGTCATGGGCGTCACCTCCCGTCGCATGGAGGGCGCTGCCCGGCACATGGAACTGCCGTCAACAACTTCCATTCTACCAAAGTGCGGTCATAAATACGAATATATGTTCGCTAATAACAGCGACGTGACCATCTCAAAGCGCGGCTTTACGCAAGGGTGCCGGGTAGCCGCGCTGGGCGATTTCATGTCCGCACGAGCGCCTATTCTTACGGCAATGTAGCCGCCTATGTAGCGAGCGGCAGTTGACGGAGAAAGGCCCTAACCGTGTCAGCTGAAAAGACGCCGTGTATCTCGGCTATCGATACGACGAACTTTGCGCGCCAGATTGTGCTGGACTTTGAGTTTGCGCCGGTGCCAAAGCAGCGCCAGCGCCGTGGACTGCGCAACGAGATTATTGAGGTCGGCGCCGTCAAGCTCGATTATCGCGGCAACGTTTTGGGCGAGTTCTCACAGTTTGTGCAGACGGAATTTACCGAAGGCGTTGCGTTTCCCGTTCGCGAGCTTACGGGGATATCGGCGGTGGATACCGCGATGGCCGATCCGCTCTATGTGGTGATCAAAAGGCTCAGCGATTGGATCGGTCGCTACTCCGCCCAAGTGGTCTGTTGGAGCGGGACGGACCGTCGACAGCTTTTGACCGAGTGCCAGGCAAAGCACATCGACCTTTCCGCATTTCCTACGGACTGGGCCGACCTGCAGGCGTTTTACACCTCGATCATGGACATTGGTAGCCACGGGCGCGTCTCGTTAGGCGACGCGGCAACGTGGTTTGGCATCGAGTTTGACGAGTCGACGGGCCACGCCCACAGCGCTCTGGCCGATGCGCGCGTAACCGCCAAGTTGCTCAAGCAGGCGATGGACGGGGAGTACCGCGTGAGTCCGCGCGCCAAGGAGATCCGCCAGCGATGGGGGATGGGCGAGCGACCCCAGACGCGCCTTTCCAAGAAGTGCCCCGAGTTGGGCGACCTGCTGCTGAAGCTGAAGGCAGGGGGGGTAGGAGGCTCATTTGGCGACAAGCGGACGGAATGGTTGCGCGAAGGATTCTAAGATCAGCAGCAGAAGACTGCGTTTGGGATCCTACTCAAGGACGCGCTGACACTCGCTGGGACCAAGCAGGTCAAGAGCGTGGACATCGAGATGGCTTCCATTATTGAAGAGCGGCTTACTAACATGATTCGCTGAACAGATAGGCAGAGACCCGTGACGCTGTGTGCGTCATCGTGCACAATGAGGTGTATAGGCTGCCAGTGGCGAACTATCCCGACGAGGTTCTGAGCAACTGCATCACCGAGATTTTCGAATACTTCTACGAAGAGGGATTTGGCGGCGTGGAGCAATCTAGTTTTACGCGTTTGCAGGAGGAAGCTGGTATGGCAGACGAACTTGTTTTTAGTGGCGGCGAGATAGTTTACACCATGCCTCAACTGCCCAAAGTTGCATCTGTGCCGCTGAACGGTAGCGCCGTGCTGGTTGGTTTTAAGGACGCTCCCGATGGGGAGGAGGTCCTCTTTGATTTTGACCCTCGGGCTGAAAAGGCTACGAAGCTCGACTATGAACTTGCAGCCGTTAGCGGGCTCCTCACGGGCGCGTTGAATATCCTGTGGCAGAAAGACTTCAACCTAGAGGGTGCCAAAGAGTGGGGCGACGAGAAGGTTGGCAAATTCGTTCTTACGATTGCCAAGTCTGCGGGTATGACAAAGGCGGATGCAACTCTAGAAGACGCTATTCGCTTTCTAGAGAAAGGGTTTCCTCTTGCCGCGGACAAGCTGACTGCCGAGTTTGGCGGCGGGCTCCAACATCATCTGCGGGATTTCTCGCACCACCCGAGCTTGGTTGGCCTTGCGTGTTCGATCCTCTCGCAATTCACGTGCAAAGGCTATGGCACCGATACGGCCGGCCGGTTTGTCGCCTTTGACCTGCCTGCCGCCGCCTTCGATCCTGACCGCCCTCTTATAGGCAGGAACGTTCCAGAGAAGATCGCGTTTGGCACTCTGTTCTGGGCAATGCATCTCGTGAGCGACATGGCGGGGTCTAGTTCAAACCCCGGTAAGGGGACGGGTATTCCCGGCGTTGTGCTGTCCCTGCTAAAGGAGCTCTCCTCCCTGCCTGTTTTTCAAGACATGCGGATTGCCTATAAGGGCAAGGATATTCGCATTCAGCAATGGATCTCAAAGCTGTTTAACGGAACGGCGTTCAAAACCGAGGACGGCAAGCCCATTCGCTTCGACCTTCGGACGGAAGTCGGTCTTTTCGATCAAGCTTTAAGCCAGGTGCCAGCAGTCGTGGCCAACGAGGTTATCGTTCGTTGTCTCTACATGCTTTCAAGGCTCAAGGCCGAGCTAGAACGTTGCGAAGTGAGTGATGTCTCCGGCTTGCGCAAGCTCAAGGCTTCGCATTTCATGCCCTACAACAGCAGGGCCCTCACTCGCATGGTCACGGTTTCGAGTACTTCGTTCGTTCTGGCGAATCTGGCGACGGCGGCGGTCAGGGCGGGTATCGAATGCGAGGGGAACAAGGTCGTGTTCGCCCAGAAGTTCTTCTTGCGAATAAACTACGTTGGAGTTGGACGCCTTGCGTTTGCACTCCATGCCGACTGGGGCTATATGGCGGAGGAAATGTCCGAGGCTTGGACTGAGCGCGCCAGGCGCCGCCAGGATATCTTCGATGGATTCCACTTTTATAGCCTAGATAGAGAGACGACGAGGATTGCCTTCTCGCTGAAGCTTGCCGCCATCAACTACGACTGCGGGAACGAGAAGAACGAAGTGCGCAAAGGGCAAAAGAGGAGCTGGGCCCGCGCGTGGCAGGATTCGGTCACGGATGGCCTAGGCATTGATGCAGGCGGCTATTTTTTGAGCGAGGAAGATGCGTACGGAGCCCTTGAGGCTATTTCGCGGCAGCGAGGCGGCAAGGTGCGCGCTTTGCTGATCGCTCAGGAGCTGGTTGAGTTTCGCCCCTATTTCCAGATAGGAGATGAAGAGAAGAAGGAATACAAAGGTTTGAAGGGGAGCGGGGCTTGGGTTAAAGATGAATTTCCCAGGAGACAAGACGCGGTTGATTTGGACGCCGTGCGTTCCCTAGAGAAGCAATGCGGGGCGCATATCCGTGAGCTCTCAGGTACATTGCCAAAGGTCTTGGTAGGCGGCGCCATTGCCGTGGCGGCGGCCCTGGGCACAGGAGGAGTGGCCGCG
>DBEXKF010000132.1:0-7432 GCA_048175045.1 Collinsella sp. | reverse complement strand
CGCACGCAGAGCATCGGTTACCGTCGTCTTGCGTCCAGAAACCTTGATATCCATACGTGGCTCCAATCTGCCTCGGGGACTTACTGTACTGGCTATGTACCCATTGCCGTGCATTTAATCACGCGGATTCCTAAAGACCCGAATAACGATTGCTTGATACCGCATACCGAAGTCTCGCACTTTTCTGTGGCAAAGTGCGCTATAGGAGGGGACCGGCGGCTTTGTATTTGGTCCCGAAAATTGGCTTTGACCTGCTAGTTTTATTGGGATGAAAAAGCCGGGCTCCCCCATCGGGGAAGCCCGGCCGTGCGTGTTGAAACCGTGAAGAAGTGTCCTTTCCAACGTATAGGAGACACCACCCCTAGCAATAACTAGCTATTGAGTTTGTTAATGTCGTCGTCGGTGATGGTGCCTTCCTGGCTGGACGAGTTGTCCTCGGAGGATGCGGTCTCATTGTTGGAATCGGAGGACTCGCTGCCGGAGGACGTGGCCTCACTAGACTCAGAGTCGCCCGGCTGCACGTTAGCGCCCGAAACCGTCTTAGTGGTGAGGTCGTAGGGCATCGTGCCATACCAGACGCAGTGGACCGCCTCGAGCGTGCCGTCGGCCGTAATACCGTCGAGGGCATCGCTCACGGCACGGCATAGTTCGTCATTGGACGAGGCGCCCGCAACACCAAGCGTCGAGGGCGCCTCGAGCGCACCGACATAGGAGACCTCGCTCATCAGGCGTGCAAGGTAGCCGCCGGCCGTGGAGTCGCAGATCACATAGTCGACCTCGCCGGACTCGAGCGCCTCAAAGCACTCGTTGATGTTGGAGTAGGTCTTTTGGTTGGCGGTGATGCTCTGCTTAGCAAGCGCCTCCTGCGAGGCCGAGGACATCTGAACGCCCAGAGTAGACGTGTTAAGGGTATCGGTGGAAACGCTTAGCGACCCACCATCGCTAGTTTTACCGAACACGGAAGCGGCATCGTACAGGCAGGTGCCGAGCGAGCTAATGTCCCCGTCCGTGGAGTTGATCTCGCCGATAAAGATATCGGCCTTTTTGTCGCCGAGCGCGGAACCTGCCGAGGATGCATCGACAAAGGCGACCTTAAGGCCCATGCGGCTTGCGAGGGCGCGGGCAGCGTCGACTGCATACCCCGTAAGCTCGCCGTCGGCGCCCTGCATTGCCTGCGGCGCGTCGGAAGTATCGAGGGCGACCGTCAGGGTTCCGGGAGTGACCAGGGCGTCGTCCGACACCGCCGGCGTGACGGTCTCGTACTCGATCTGGTCGATCGTGGGAGTCGTGAACGTAGACAGCGGGTTGAACGCGCATCCGCTCAGGCCCAAAACGGCAATGACCGCTGCGGTCCCAGCACCTAACCGAGCCGCGTGCATCAAGCTGCCCCTCACCATGTCCACTACCCTGCCTTCTGTGTCTTATACAATCCGTGCGTTGCGCGGAATATCAGATTGTTCCCACCAGCTGACCTGGTATTTGACCCCACACTTGCGCACCGGGGTGTTTGCTCGGGAGGCCGCAGCCACCTTCACGACTGACCCGCTCGCCCGCGAGGCGGTATTGCCCCAAAGAAAGTCGAACGGACGGTGCGGCTTACATCTAGGACGCGCCATGATCGCGCCGCGCGCACGCGGTCGCTTACGTGGATCCCTTTGACCGCGTCTGTCTTGGACTAGGACGGGCATTTCGTCCGTCCGCAACCACAGCCTGGCAGGAACGTAGCGCATTATAGCTAAGTTCAAGCTAAAGTTTAAGGTTAGGGGCGTCATTCGCATCGCGAGTACAGATTTCGCAGGCCAGGACGGACCGCACGTGCTCTGATTGAGCCCGTCGCTCCCCTATGGAAAGCCCCAACACACCCGTCTTAGGGCGCCGTGGCCAAAAAATAGCAAATATGAGTACTGTTACCAATTTAGTAGCAGGAGTTTTTGGCTCTGCAAGCTGTTTTCACGCTCTATAACGTCAGATTGATGCCAGGATATTCCACATTTGTTTAATAACTTTCTAATTTACCCCCTCTTCCAGTCCCAAAATCCCTGATTTTGCTGTTACTGAATTTGTAGCAGTACTCATATTTGCTATATTTTGGCCAGAGCATATATCCAACCCCCTGTTTCAGAGCATTGTTAGGCGGGTTTAAGCCCAAAACAACCCCGCAGCGTGTTAAGCAGCGCCTCTTGCTTTTTCCTGCGGGCATCGACACGATTCCGGTACCGCTTTCGCATACGCTGGTGCATGCGCCATGCGAGCGCCTCCATTGCTTCCATGTCGCAGAGCATCTCGTTATTGACCGTCGCGACCTCGATTCCCATAGTAATCAAGCCCGTGTTGCGTTTTTCATCATGGATACGTCCCCTCCGGGAGGAATGGCCCAGCTCACCGTTGTATTCCAGGTCAAACTGGGCTGCTTCCTGATACGCATCGCAAACTGCATGCGGCATCCCCGAGATTGCCTGCGCACGGTCATCGAACTCGATCTTGTAGTCGGTCTTAAAGGGACCGCAGGCAAATCCGCCATAGGAAAACGGAAGCGAAAACAGAGCGAGCATGATGCACTCCATGGGCGAGCGCAGATTTTCTGACAGGTAGGGACACAGGCGCAGCAGCTGTTTGGCCACATTCCCCTTGCATGCCGCGAGGTAATCTACCAGGCAATCGGGTGTCAGCACGGACTCGACCTCAAAGTAACCGACATCTGGCGGCTGGTCTTTGTCCTTTGCCAATTTGTTCACGACAGGCGAGGTGTAGGGAGGCAGATACTTCCCGCGGTCACTCAGTGAAATCTTAGAGCACAGCTCCTGGGCCAGGGCAAATGCCTGGATGCAGCCGACCTCGCGCGCGACGGCTACGCAAAGGGCCTCGGGAGATAGACTGTACACCCCCGGTTCCACCTCTAGAATCGAGCCGGCGGGCAACTCGGAGCATACGGACCAGCTCACGCCAAGAATACGGCGGTGCTGCGCTGCAGATCCTACCAGCAAGCACAAATCCTCTTGCACCTCGCCGCTTGCGGCCCCAATCCGCACCAAATCGGGAAGATAGATGTCCTCGGTCGAGGGCGACGACGTGCGCAGCACACGGCGCTCTTCATCGGGATTAAGGTCCTTCCAGCTTATGTAGCCCATCTGCCGGCGCTCGGCGCGCATCATGCGCAGCGCCGAGGCACCCGTCAAAATTACGGAAGCAGCCAGCTGCTCGCTTGCAGGCTTGCCACGCTGCCCGATCTTTATTGCCATCTGAACCACCCCTACCAAACGCGTGCGATAGCGAGGCCATCAACGGCCGCAGCGCCGGCGCGCTTGAGTTCCGCCGAAGCCGCTGCCATCGTCGCGCCCGTGGTGATAACGTCATCGATAAGCAGCAAGCGGCGGCCGTGCACGTCCTCAACCGTCTCGTACATGCCTTGGGCACGCTCGCGGCGCTCCTCACGACCGAGTTCGCGCTGATCGCCATGCCCGTACTTGACGAGAGCATCGAGCAGGGGAACACCCGACAGCTCGCAAAATGGGCGCGCAATAGCCTCCATATGATCAAAACCACGCCGCCGAAACGCTGCCGCCGTCGCAGGCACAAACACCACCGCATCCGCTCCGGACAGCACACCTCCGTAGCGATCGGGCGCTACGACCTGGGCGTGCAGGGCGGTGTCGTAGAGCAGCTCCGCCAGATACGGAGCCAGACGTCGCTCGCCTGCATCCTTGTACGCTTTAATGATGCGCGGCAGCGGATGCGCATAGACGGCGCACGCCAGGCAGCGGTCGAGCGCCTCCGCCATTGCCGAGGACGTGCCCTCGACCGAACACTCAGTGCACAGCAAATCCCCAAACGGGGCGCCGCATCGGGTGCAGCTATGACGTGGGTCGATGAGCGTGAGCGCGGCCAGGCAGTCTTGGCAAATAAGCGCACCGGCGCGCTCGCAGCCGGCACATCGTGTTGGCGACAATGCCTCGAGCGCCTCGCGTGCCGCCCACTCGGCAAACGGTAGCAATTCGTCCGCAAACGGTAGAGCGCCGGCACCCTGCAGACGGCTCAATATGTTCAGATGGCTCTTCAAGACACAACCCTCCCTACGTTCGGTCGCAGGGAGGGTTGTTGATTCGGCGCTATGATACCCCGATGCGCTCGGGGCAAGGCGGGCTAAATCCGCTCGCGGGCGTTATTCGCCGGCGGGCGGTTGTGGTGCGGACGAAGACGGGGTCGAGCCCTCGCCACCATCCTGGCGCGGCTTGCGGGAACGGCGACGGCGACGGCGCTTTTGACCCTGGTCGGCCGAGCCCTCGCCACCGCGATCCTCGCGCGGCTCGCGCTCGTCACGAGTGGCGCCACGCGAAGCCTTGGCAGCCGCTCCCCCGCCATCCCCGGGACGACGGCGCGTGACCTTGACCTCGCCATCCGAGACCTGATCGGCCACGGAGGGCACCGAGGGCTTCTGCTGCGTGCCCGAGGAATGGCGACGGCGCGGACGCGGCGCGCGCTCGTCATCGTTGCGCTGCTTGCCACCCTTGTCGGCAGGCGTATCGGAACCCGAACCACCCTTGGGAGCGGCACTGGCTTCGCGAGCGGCTGCGGCGCGGAAGGCGTCCTCGCGCTCCTCACTCGACAGGTGACGGCGACGACGGCGCGTGGGGTTCATGCCACCGCCGCGGTTTTGCTGCTGGAGCTGCTGAACCTCGCGCTCGCGAGAGGCGTTCTTGCCCGCGGCTGCAGCCTCGGTAGCATCGCCCGAGCCCGCACGCTTGCGGCGGCGACGGCCATCGGCCGCCCCCTCGGCCTCGGGTGCCTCGGCCTTGCCGCGGCCCTTTCCACGGCCACGACCCTCACCCTGGCCCTGACCGGAGCGAGCATCGGATTCGGCATCGCGACGACGGCGCTTGGGCATCGACGTGCCGGCCAGACGGTCGGCACTCGACAGGCCATCGCCCACGTCGACGCCGTTCTCGCGATCGAGCTCCATGAGCGCCAGGCGCATCTCGGGCGACTCGATGCGTTCGAGCACATCGCGCGTCACGCAATCGGGGCGGCAATTGCAGCCCTGCTCGGCAGCCTTCTTCTTGCAGCCCTCAGAGCAGGTCATGTCGGCCAGGTTGACCTTAAAGACTTTGCCGTTCTCCAGGCGCAACACCAGCTGCTCACGCGGCGTGTCATACTCCTGAATACGCGCCTTGCCAAGCGGCGTATCGATGAGCGTCTTCTTTTTGGGCGCACGGCTCTTAAAGTCCTTGTATGCCTCGAACTCATAGCGCAGGCAGCACATCAGGCGGCCGCACACGCCGCTGATCTTGGACGAGTTGAGCGGTAGGTCCTGCTCTTTTGCCATGCGGATCGAGACGGGCTCAAACTGTCCGCCAAAGCGCGTGCAACAGAGCTCCTGGCCGCACTGGGCATAGCCGCCCACCAGGCGGGTCTCGTCGCGCACGCCGATCTGGCGCATGTCGACGCGAATATGCAGCGTCGAGGACAGATCCTTGACGAGCTGGCGAAAATCGACGCGCTCCTCGGCCGCAAAGTAGAACACGGCCTTCTCGCCGCCAAACAGGTACTCGACGCCGACCGGCTTCATCTCGAGGTCGAGCTCTTTGACCAGACGGCGGAAATCGACCATCGCCTCGTCGCCTTGGATGGCAAGATCGTCGGCAAGCTGCAGGTCGATGTCGCTCGCCACGCGCAGCACGGGCTTGAGCGGCTGACCGATCTCATCTTGCGGTACCTCGAAGGGATCGGCCGTGACCAGGCCGATCTCGGTTCCGCGCTCAGTGGAGCAAATGGCATAATCGGCCTCGAGGATATCCAGATCCTGCGGATCGAACCACAGGTCGCGCGAGGCGTAGGTAAACTTAACGGGTACGACTAACGGCATTTCAGTGCCTTCCTGATATCGAACAGCATGACCTCGATGGCCAGCTGGGGAGTAACGTTTCTGGCGATGTTGCGCTCGGCGGTCGCGACTGCCTCGAGCGCCCGTGTGGCACCCGCAACATTCGTCGCGGCGGCAAGCCGCCCGATCGTGTCGCGCACGTCCTCGTTCACAACGTCTGCCGCCTCATCCTGAAGCGTCAGCAGCACGTCGCGCATGAGCGTCCGCGCGCTCGCCAGCGCTTCCATGATACCCGAACGCTCGCGCGCGTTGAGTTCGCGCTTGTTGCGGTCCTCAAGCTGCTTCAATGCTCCACGCGACAGGTAATCGGCGTTTTGCTCGAGAACCTTTTCCTGCGTGGACTTGACCTCGGCGAGCGGCGCCTTAACGGCGACGATGAGTGACTTGGCGCGGCTGAGCACGTCGGCCTCGTCGGCGGCGATGAGTGAGTCGATGGCACGGACCATCTGACGGCGGGCGTCCTGGCGCTCGGCGCTCTTGAGGAACTCGATGCCACGCGTGGGGCTGCCCGCCACGGCGACGGCCATGCGACAACGCGCGATATCCTGACCGGTGGCGCGGCTCACGGCCTGCGCGGCGACGGCGGGCGATACCAGCCGAAACGGCACGCACTGGCAGCGGCTCACGATGGTGGGCAACATCACATCTGCCGAGGTGCCCAGCAAGATAAACATAACGCCCTCGGGCGGCTCCTCGAGTGTCTTGAGCAGTGCGTTGGCGGTGTTAGCGCGCAGCTGCTCGGCACGGTCGATGATATAGACCTTGGCCTTGGCGCGGATGGGCGCCAGCGGCACGTCATCGAGCAGCTCACGGGTCTGGGCAATGAGGTAGCCCGTGGCACTCTCGGGCGTGTAGTAGTGCACGTCGGGGTGCGTATGGCGGGCGACGCGCACGCAGCTATCGCATGAGCCGCAGCCGTCCTGCTCGCACAGGAAGGCCTGGGCAAGCGCCCATGCGGCGTCAAGCTTACCGGCGCCGGGCGCGCCCAAGAACAGGTAGGCGTGCGATGCGCGGCCGTTTGCGATGGCGTTGGTCAAAAAGTCGCGCACGCGCTGTTGGGTGTCGAGCTTGGCCAGCAGGCTTGTCTGCGCGGGGGCCATGTTACTCAGCCTCCTGGGCAAGTGCGGCGGCGACGGCATCTTGGGGAATGTCGAGACCGTACGCGCGAACCAGCTCGACCGTCTGCGTGAAGACGTCTGCAATCGACGCGGTGGCGTCGATGAGCTTTACGCGGTCTGGCTCCTCGGCAGCAATGGCACAAAATCCCTGATAGACGCGCTCCTGGAAGGCCATGCCCTTGGCCTCCATGCGATCGGCCGCACCACGGGCGGCCATGCGCAGCGCCGCCTGCCCGGGCGTGATGTGATAGGCGAGCGTAAGCGCCGGATGCGTACCGGCGACAGCCAGGTTGTTGGCATCGCGCACCATCTGACGGTCAAGGCCATCGGCAAACGCCTGATAGCAGGTCGTGGAATCGTAGAAACGGTCGCACAGGACCACCTTGCCGGCAGCGAGGGCGGGCGCGATGACCTCGTGCACGAGCTGGGCACGCGC
>DBEXKF010000131.1:0-2158 GCA_048175045.1 Collinsella sp. | reverse complement strand
CGACACCCCTCAAAGATTTTCAAAAAAGTTGTTGACGCGCGCGTAACGACTCGTCTAATATATCCCTTGCGCGATGGACCTGTAGCTCAGTTGGTTAGAGCGTCCGGCTGATAACCGGGAGGTCACAAGTTCGAATCTTGTCAGGTCCACCATCAAAACTGTGAAGAGCCTCGAGGCATGGCCTCGGGGCTTTTTTCTTGTGTGTGATAAAACTCATTTTGGTTTTGTGTGCTGTGCGAAAGATTGGGTAGTATAGCTATTCAATGCGGCGAAGGCGCCGCGTGTTAACCGCTACGTACCGGAGGTGTTCCATGGTTCGTGTCGACATAGAGACCATCGTCATGGCCGCCGGTCCCGTGCCATCGCTTATCGTACTTCGCGAGCGCTGCAGCAAATCGGACTCCCCTGCGCCGCTGCGCTCCCTTTCTATCCAAACTGGTTCGTTTGAGGCTGCGGCTATTAGCCGCGGTATCGACAGCGGTCGTGCCGAGCGCCCGATCGCCCATGACCTGCTGCTCGACACGCTTGATGCCCTGGATGCAAAACTCGAGCGCATCGAGATTGTCCGTGCCGAGCCTCCCGTGTTCTATGCGACGGTCGTTGTTTTGGCCGACAGCAACGAGCATAGGATCGATGCGCGTCCGAGCGATGCCATCGCCCTCGCCGTGCGCAGCAATGCTCCCATGTTTGTTGAGGACGACATCATGAACCGCCTGGGGACCGTCTCTCCGGTTGCCGAGGAAGTCGATGATGAGCAGGAATTTGAGAAGTTCGACGAGTTCGTCCATACGCTCTCGCCCGATGATTTTTAAATGACGAGTAGCCATGAGACGGAGTGCACACTGATGGGTCGCGGCGTTTCAGCCGAAGCCGCCGCCATTGCCCGCGAGGCCCAGATGCGCTCGGAGGCATCCGAGGCCGCACGCATCGCCTATGTGACGCAGGCCCGTACGCTTCGCGAGCGCCGTGCCTCCTTTATCAAGATGGTTGTCGTCTCCGCCCTTGTCGCGGCAATCTGTTCGCGCCTTCGTGGTACAGTTGGTGCGCTTGGGTTTTCGATCTCTACGGGCCTTATGATCTGGGGCGTGGTCGATGCGGTCATGCTGACCAGTCAGATCAAGGTGCTCGACAAGCGCGCGATGGATATGATGCGCGCCCGCGACGCTGCCGCTAAGATCGCTGCTGAGGCACAAGAACTGTAACGACGCCAGACTCGATGGGAAGGTCTAAAGATGGCACAGGATATGCAGGACGCCGGTAACGTCTCCGCCGAGCTCGACGCCATGGTGTGCGATCTGATCGGCGCGTTCTTGGACGACCTTGCCACCGGTGAAAACCCCGGCGTGGTCGTGGCGATTGAGGATGCCGCTTCCAACCGTTATCTGGCGGCGCTCGATGAGGATGGCGAAGAGGCGTGCCTCGAGGCGGCCACCAACTTTATCTCCGAGCACAAGATGGGTCTTAAGGACGAGGGCCTGGGCCGTATCGCTCGCTATGCCATCGGCTACACCGGCTGCGTCGAGATTGACGGCGGCTATCACGATGCTCTGCTCGTGAGCTTCTTTGAGACTACGCTCGAGAGCGGTTTTTCGGCATATGTGCTGTATGAGGGCATGGGCGCCGGCGATGGTTTTATGTGGAGCGACCCTGAACCTGCAGGTGAGGAAACCCCTCTCATCTAAAATCGCTAAAATAAACGAGTTTTCGGTAAAAGGCTCAATATTCCCGCTGAGCGTTGTATCGCTGGGCGGGCCGCATACGCGTGCCGTTTGTATATGGATAGAAGATAGGGGAACTACATGCGCGTAGACAATCTGAGGAACATCGCCATCATCGCTCACGTCGACCACGGCAAGACGACGATGGTCGACAAGCTCCTGCGTGCCACGGACGCCTTCCGTGCCAACCAGCAGGTCGAGGACCGCGTTCTGGATTCCAACGACCAGGAGCGCGAGCGCGGCATCACGATTCTCGCCAAGAACATCTCTATCGAGTACAAGGACGTCAAGATCAACGTCATCGACACCCCGGGCCACGCCGACTTTGGCGGCGAGGTCGAGCGCGTGCTGCGTATGGCCGACGGCGCCCTGCTGCTGGTCGACGCCTTTGAGGGCCCCATGCCCCAGACCCGCTTCGTGCTGCGTCACGCTATCGACAC
>DBEXKF010000130.1:0-4040 GCA_048175045.1 Collinsella sp. | reverse complement strand
ATCAGGCCCAGCCCAAGACCCAGAAGCTCAAACTCAACTTTGAGGATCACGGCTATGCGCTCGTGCTCGTTAAGGTCGGTGCCGACCATGTGGCAGCTACCGACGACTACGCCGCCGTTCCGCGCGAGATGCAGGACGTCGCCGCCGAGTTTGGCAAGGCACGCCTGTGCGAGGTCGATGTTGCCGATTTTGACGCCAAGCTCCCCGAGCTGCGTGCCAAACTGGGCGACCGTGCCTGCCTGCGCGCCGTTCACTACTGGTACGAGAACGGCCTGGTCGATAAGCGCTGGGCGGCCCTGAACGCCGGCGACATCGATCAGTTCCTGGTCCTGACGCGCGAGTCCGGCGCCAGCTCTGCCATGTACCTGCAGAATGTCGTTGCCAAGCTGGGCTCCGAGCAGCCTTCCATGTATGCCCTGGCGCTGGCCGAGCACGTGCTCGACGGCCGCGGCGCCGTCCGTATCCACGGTGGCGGCTTTGGTGGCACCATCCAGGCCTTCGTGCCGCTCGACCTGGTCGACACCTTCATCGCCAAGATGAACGGCTGGCTGGGCGAAGGCTCTGCCCGTCACTACGCCATCTCTGACAAGGGGGCTTACGCGGCATGGCTGTAATGACTGACGTGCGCGAGGCCGCGCAGAACCTGATCGAGTACGCTATCCACCGATCGATGATCGGCCAGGACGATCGCATCTGGGCGTATAACACCATTCTCGAGTGCATCGGTGCTACGGGCCCGGCGCTCGACATGGCCTGGGCGCTCCAGGTCGAAAAACTCTCGCTCTTGCACCCCGACACCCTGCCCAACTTTGACCTTGAAGGCACACTTGCCGCGCTTGCCGAGGCGGCTGTTGCCAACGGCGCCGCCGAGGACACGGCATCGGGCCGCGACCGCATCGCCATGCGCATCATGGGCGCGCTCATGCCGAGGCCTTCGGTTGTAAACGAAGAGTTCAACGGACGCATGGGCGTCAACGAGCCCCGCGCCGCGACCGACTGGTTCTATGGTCTGTGCTGTGATGCCGGCTACGTGCGCCGCGCCGCCATCGCGCGCAACATCAAATGGAGCACCCCCACCAACTGGGGCGATCTTGAGATCACCATCAACCTGTCCAAGCCTGAGAAGGACCCGCGCGATATTGCCGCAGCCGGTGCCGCCAAAAACACGGGCGAGAAGTATCCCGCCTGTCAGCTGTGCATCGAGAACGAGGGCTACCCTGGACGCTCCGCTGCAGCCGACGGCGGCGCCCACCCCGCCCGCCAGAATCTGCGCGTTATCCCCATCCAGCTCAACGGCGAGCGCTGGGGCTTCCAGTACAGCCCGTACGCGTACTTTAACGAGCACTGCATTGCCATGAGCTCCGAACATCGTCCGATGCACGTCGACCGCAAGGGGCTGACCTGCCTGCTCGACTTTGTCGACCTGTTCCCGCACTACTTTATTGGCTCCAACGCCGACCTGCCCATCGTGGGCGGCTCGATTCTGTCGCACGACCACTTCCAGGGCGGCGCGCACGAGTTCCCCATGATGCATGCCACCGAAGTCTCGCATTTTAACGTGCCCGGCTTTGACCAGGTCAGCGGTACCGTGTTGCAGTGGCCGCTCTCGGTACTGCGACTGCGCTCGCACGACCGCGCCCAGCTGCTCGACGCCGCCGAGAAGATTATCCTCGCCTGGCGCGAGTGGACCGATGAGTCTGTGGGCGTCATCGCGCACACAGCCGACGGCGTGGCGCACAACACCGTGACGCCCGTCATCCGCCGCGTCGACTCGCGCGGCAATGCCGGCGGCGAAGTCTACGAGGCCTACTTGGCGCTTCGCTGCAACATCACGACCGACGAGCATCCGCTGGGCGTATTCCACCCGCATGCTGAGTACCACCACATCAAGAAGGAGAACATCGGCCTGATCGAGGTCATGGGCCTGGCCATTTTGCCGCCGCGCTTGGTTCCCGAGCTCGGCGCTGTCCGCGAGCACTTGCTGGCGGCCAAGGCCGATGCCAGCTACGACCTTGCTGGCGCGCTCGAGGGCGACGACCTTTGCCGCAGCCACGCCGCATGGGCCAAGGACGTCTTTGCCCGCCGCGCCGACGAGCTTACGGCGGATAACGCCATCGATATCCTGCACGAGGAGGTCGGCGTGGTGTTTGGCCACGTGCTCGACAACGCCGGCGTCTTTAAGTGGGACGAAGCCGGCCGCGCCGCCCAACAGCGCTTTATCGACTCGCTGTAGCACGCGAGCTCGAACGCACGCACTTAACAAATAGCGCCTACACGACCACGGCGCCCGCCGGCAACATCGCCGACGGGCGCCGTTTTCTGATGCAAGGGTAACTAATTTGCACCAAAACAAGGAGTGTCCCAAACTGCCGGCAGAAAAAGAACGTCCCCAGATGCCGACCTAAACCAACACATTATTCGATGGAAAAACGTGGTTGTCTCCCACATTATTCGATGGAAAAACGTGGTTCATTCCCACATTTTTCGATGGAAAGACCAACACGGTCTTATACTAACCATGATCGTTAGGAGGCAGTATGCAGCGACAGCTAATGGACGAACTCATCGCTTGGAAATCTAGGGCAAACCGCAAGCCCCTCCTGCTTAAGGGGGCCCGCCAGACGGGAAAAACCTGGCTTCTCAACGAATTCGCAGGCCAGCAGTATCAAAACGTCATCCGCTTTGACTTTATGCTCGAACCGGGCGCACGTTCGCTGTTCGACGGAAGCCTTGACCCCAAACGCATCATCTCCCAGATAGAGCTCCTGCGCGGCCAGACCATAACGCCGACAGACACGCTCATCATCTTCGACGAAATCCAAGAGGCACCGCGTGGCATCACCTCGCTCAAATACTTCAACGAGCTGGCGCCAGAATACCATATCGTGGCAGCCGGCTCCTATATGGGGCTCGCGCTCCGACGCGAAAACGAGTCGTTCCCCGTCGGCAAGATCGACCAGCTCACCATGCGCCCCATGGGGTTTGTCGAGTTCGTTCGTGCCGTCGATGGCGATCCGCTCGCAGATGCCATCCTTGCCGCAGACATGGACCTGCTGACAAACGTTTCCGAAAAGCTCGAGCGCCTGCTCAAGGAATACCTCGTTGTCGGTGGCATGCCAGAAGTTGTCTCCGCTTTCTCCGCCTCCCACGATTTCATCGAGGCCCGCAGGCTTCAGCAGCAAATCATCGAAGCTTATGAATCCGATTTTGGCAAGCATGCGCCAGCCCGCATCGTCGAGCGCATGAGGCTGGTTTGGAAATCCCTTCCCGGCCAGCTCGCAAAGGAAAACAAGAAGTTCGTCTACGGTGCGCTCCGTCCCGGGGCGCGCGCACGCGATTTTGAGGAAAGCCTCCAGTGGCTCATGGACTATGGAATCGTTCATAAGGTACCACGTGTTTCCGCCCTAAGAGCACCGCTCACAAGCTACGAGGATCTCTCGGGCTTCAAGCTGTTCTGCAACGACACCGGCATCCTCGGAGCACTCTCCGGCCTCACCCCAGCCATTGTTCTGAACGGGCCCGCTGTTTTTACGGAGTTCAAAGGCTCGCTGACCGAGCAATACGTCGCACAGGAGCTTTTGCTCCAAGGCAAAACTCCCGCGTATTGGTCATCCTCCTCCGGCAATGCAGAGACTGACTTTGCCATCGACCATGCGGGGACCGTGCTTCCGCTCGAGGTCAAGGCGGCAGAGAATCTCAAAGCAAAGAGCCTGAGGATTGCCTGCGAGAAGTTCAAGCTCGAGCGCTGCGTGAGAACATCGTTAGCGGCATATAGAGACGAGGGCGCGCTCGTCAACATTCCGCTCTGGGAGATTGGGCAAATCGACAAGCTGGCATAGGCACTGTGGAGGGGGGGTGCCCCGTAAGGAGTGTCCCAAACTGCCGGCAGAAAAGAAACATCCCCATCTGCCGCATTCCCGAAGCAAGGCAACGCCGATGTTTTGGCAACGGCAGCGAGCGGGCCGCATTTGAGACAAGGTGACGTGAAACGAAAGGGCGCTGACCTTCTGGTCGCGCCCTTGAAGTTGAACGTCAGATTG
>DBEXKF010000129.1:0-3262 GCA_048175045.1 Collinsella sp. | reverse complement strand
TCCTTCCCTTCATCCCCGTCCTTCTCTCGTCGATACTCCTGCTCGGCGCTACAAGGCCCGGTACCCTGGCGGCAAAGGCGCCCGCACCCAAATTCCGGCGCCTTATCCAGATCGTGTTTTCGATAATCGTCGCGGGGACCGCGATACTCCTCGCCGGCCTTGCACCCGGGAGCATTTGCGCCTTGGTCCTAAACGGCTTCGGGCAGATTGGGTACCCGATCGCCTTCTTCCATAACGGCGCGCTTGCCACCACGACCGCGGGAAACGTCTTCACGACCCTGCTTCTCGCGCTGCTTGCGGGCGGAACCTTGATATCCGTTTGCTCCGTCGTCCTATCGACCGCAACGAGGCGCGTCTTCGCAGGCCCCCTTGCCTCAGCGCTGCTTGTCGCAGCCCCGGCATTCCCGTTATTGTTCGATTCGGCGCTGGAGCATAATGCCGTGCTCGGGCTCCTGCCGCTGGCCGTGTTTTCGCCTATCGAGGCAACGGGTTACGTAGGGTGCTTCCCGACGGAATTCATCGGCTCCGGTTCAGGCAGCGCATCGATGCTTGCCGTGGCCCTGGCATACGTCGCGGTCCTTTTTGCAGTCGGCGCCGTTGCGGCAAGGTCGCCCAAGCAGGCCGGACCCGCTAAAAAGCACCATGGGCTCGAGCTTCTAAACGCGAGCGTGGGATACGGAAGCACGACGATACTTTCAATCGGGTCGCTTCTCCTAAGCCCGGGAACGGCGGCGGGCCTCGTTGCTCCCAACGGCTCGGGAAAAACCACCCTCCTGGAAGCGCTGTCGGGCCAATTTCCCACCCGCATCCACTCGGGAAGCCTGGTGGCAGACGGAATCAGCCAACGTCGATCAGCCGAATTTGCAGAACTCGTCTACCTGAGCTCTTCGGGCAGCACGGATCTCTACCCCACGCTATCGGCCCTCGAGCACCTTGCTTTCGTTAGGGATGCGTGGAAATCGGCCGCCGACATCGACTCGCTCTGCAGCTCCCTCGGAATCTCCCCATATCTCGACAAGCCGGCCCGTAAACTCTCGACGGGAATGAAGCAGCAGGTAAAGCTTGCCATGGCGATAGCGACCGATTGCCCGTACCTCATCCTCGATGAACCGCTGAACGGCCTCGATCCGGGAAAGCGGAAAACCTCCTGCGACGCGATGCGCAGCGAGGTGGCGCGGGGACGCAGCGTGCTCATTTCAAGCCATTTGCTCGACGACCTGGCAGACCTCACCAACTCGTTCTACTTCATCGAGGCCGGCACGCTCGTGGAAAAGATCAAGTCGTCCTCGCAGACGCTCAAGCAGGAATACCTCGATACATACGAGGGAGGTGAATGACATGATGGGCAAGAGCTATGCAAAGATAGCGATTGTTGGCTTTGTACTTTGTCTTGCAATGGTGCTATGTGCATCATTTGCGAGGTATAGGTCCGAGCAGTCGTTCATCGATGGCGCTGAAAATGGGTTTGGCATAGACGGGATGTATGTCAACGATGGCGCGACCGGGCCGTCTATGGCGATTCTTGCAGGCGAAGACATGGAATGGCAAATCTGTAATGACGATGGCTCTTGTCTGAGTGGTCGTTTGGCCGCAACGAGCGACCCGAATTCGTTCGATCTTCTCGACAATGATGGATCGGATTGCGGCTCAGTTCACCTGTCGTATGCATCACGAGATGGGATGGACGGCATTCTCTACGTCTCCCATGAGTCTGGCGATTTCAAGATGCGCAGGACTAACCGAGTGCCGGCTTTTTTCGAGGAGTGAGAATTCCCGGCGGTCTGCCGATCAGGCCTCCGGGGTATTGAACCCCGCATTCATCCGTACGCACACGGATGAATGCGGGAAGTGTCCGGATGAAGTTGATAATCAAGGAAACAAAGCCGTTCTGCCTGGGACGGCTTTGGCCTGGACTTTAACTACAACATCGCGATCGACACTTATCAGCTCGCGCGACGCGCACGGCCAGATCTCGGACGCTGGTGCATGGAGGACCTTCGAGATTTACTGTGCATCCAAAACGACGACGCACACCGCGTGCTCGCCGACTGCGAAGACGAGTTGGCTGTCTACAATGCGATCAGATACGGCGTGAAGTCCGGAGAGCTTTCTGTCGAACCGCCGCGCCGTCGCGCGAGCCGACCGGGCAACCCGGGCAATCTGGTCCCGGCTCTCCCGGTCGTATTCCTACGATATCGCCCCTAGATCACCAATGTGTCAGATAAAGAATGAGGCAATGGCTGTGATCACGCCTACGGCGGACGCAACGACTGCGCCTTTTTTCCTCTCCTTTAGTCCGACGAATAGAGTTGACGTAAAGTAAAGGGCGGAAATGCAGTCTATGGCAAGCAAAACGAGTTCCTTGGGCGGTTTCAGCAAAAGGTCGCTAGCAAAGAGTAATGCAAGCAGGGCAAAGCCGATTGTGACCAAGTATCTCGATTGATTTTGCGACAGCATGGCAACTGCCTTTCAGAACATACAAGTGAAAAGTCGGTACGATGTCATTGCGGTTGCAAACAAGCCGCCGTCAGGACCGGTTGTCACGAGACCGGCGATAACGCATTTTCTCGGTTTCCAGCTCATGACAGACTCCTCTCTCATGGTGCAACGCATACATTATGAGATATGCACATTATCTCGCTAATCAATTTCAATATCCATCATCCAACTAAAGAATACTGACTCACTGGTTCAGCGACGATGCGTTTTTACCCTCGCGTTCCCACTCGCCGCGTCGGCGGTCGGAAGGGTCTCCGTCTCGCAATCAACGACCTTGTAACCGTATCTGTCGAGCCAGGCGGCAAGCACGTCCCAATCGACGCGCTTCCAGTCGCCGCCCGGCGCGTGCTGCATCACGAGGCCTCCGGCGACCATGAGCGCGTGGATATGCCCTCCTTGCAGGCCAGCGATGATCCCGCCGGTGCATACGATGCCAGGTCGCTGTGCCGGCATGGCGCAAACGTATTGGCCTTTGTGCCCCTTTTGGCAACTTTAGCATGGCTGTAGGTTAAACCAACCCACAGCCATGAGCACGTTAACGTAGTACTATGCTAATTACACGGATAAGGCAGGGGTATTTTTCTTTGGCGAATAAATTTGTATTTTATGGCAAGGGGAGTGGCGTTAAGGTTTTCATCGCTATATCAGTTGCCGTGTTCGCATTCTCTGCGCTATTTCTAAAAGTGGAGCGTTGCCAAAAAGATAGCGGAGGTGACTATTCACATTTGTGGTTCGTGAGCGGATTGGTGTTGAACGTTGACAG
>DBEXKF010000128.1:0-1612 GCA_048175045.1 Collinsella sp. | reverse complement strand
AAGAGCACAGCGTCCAAGTCGAGCGACTCGCGCGCCTGCTCGGCAGTCACCAAGTGCCCGTAATGAATCGGGTCGAATGTGCCGCCCATAATGCCGAGCCTAAACTCCCGCCCGTCCTCTAGAGGAAGCTCGGGCAGACCGATTCCACCGCGCAGCGACATGGCTTACTCGCCCTCCGAGGTCTCGGCATCGCCCGCGGCATCCGCCGCATCGACAACCTCGACGCCCTCATCCGCAGCATCGGCCACGTCAATGGCTTCAACGGCAACGTCCTCGTCAGCATCCTCGAGCTCCTCGTACTCCGAGAAGTCCTCAGCGCCCTCAAAGTCAAAGGCGCGCTGGCAAATGCGGACCTCGTCGCCCGCACGGCAACCGGCCTTCTCGAGCGCGTCGTCAACACCCATACGCGCAAACTTATGCTGCAGGTAAATGACGGCTTCCTCGTTTTCCCAGTCGGTCTGGATGACCATGCGCTCGATGGCACGACCGACCACGCGGAAGGCACCGGGCTCTTCCTGGACAATGCGGAAACGCTTCTCACGCTGCAGGCGACGGCGCTCCCACTCATCGTCGCGCAGAACGACCGGCTCATCGGAGACCGACAGCTCGGCGCGCAGCTTAGCCACCTGCTCGCCCACGGCAAGCATCAGCGTGTTGAGGCCGGCGCCCGTAACAGCAGACACGGCAAAGAACATATGTCCATCGTCGAGTGCTGCGCGCTTGAGGTCGGCAATCTTGTCGGCCGTGCCCGGCGCGTCGCACTTGTTGGCAACGACGATCTGCGGACGCTCCGAAAGCTCGGCGCCATACTGCTCGAGCTCGCGGTTGATGATGCGATAGTCCTCAACCGGATCGCGATCCTCAAAACCGCCCGTCATGTCGACGACATGCATGATCAGGGCCGTACGCTCAATGTGGCGCAGGAACTGGTGACCCAGGCCCTTGCCCTCGCTCGCGCCCTCGATAAGACCGGGGACGTCGGCAACGACGTAAGAATATTCGCCGGCACGCACCATGCCGAGGTTCGGCACGAGCGTGGTAAACGGGTAGTCAGCAATCTTGGGGCGAGCGGCACTCATGCGCGCAATGAGCGATGACTTACCCACCGAGGGGAAGCCCACGAGCGCGGCATCGGCCATGAGCTTCATCTCGAGCTCGATCCAGTGCTCCTCGGCCGGTTCGCCCAGCTGAGCGAACGCGGGCGCGCGGCGCACCGACGTCACAAAGTGCGTGTTGCCCAGGCCACCGGCACCGCCGGGCGCCACGACGACGCGCTCGCCGTCGTGGACCAGGTCGGCAATCTCGAACATCGGGGTCTGCGTCTCGGGATCGAGCTCGCGCACCACAGTACCCAGAGGGACCTTGAGAATCAGGTCCTCGCCGCTCTTACCGTTACGACGGGCACCCTGCCCGTGCGTGCCGCGCTCGGCGCGGAAGTGATGCTTAAAGCGGTAATCAATCAGGGAAGACAGCTGAGCATCGGCCTGGATGACGACATTGCCGCCACGACCGCCGTCGCCGCCATCGGGGCCGCCCTTGGGGACAAATGCCTCGCGTCTAAACGACATGCATCCGGCTCCGCCGTCGCCGCCGCACACGTTAATGCGGCTGA
>DBEXKF010000127.1:0-2291 GCA_048175045.1 Collinsella sp. | reverse complement strand
AGTTGTACGAGCGCGATGCCCTGTAGGAGCTTCCAGGGTATCGTTTCGGGCATCATCGTGCGCGGCTCGGGCTCTTCCTCGCGCATGACGAACCACATCTCGGGCGGAAGATCGCGGCGTCCCGTGCGGCCCATACGCTGCAAAAAGGAGCTGACGGTAAACGGCGCGTCGATCTGGAAGGCGCGCTCCAGACGGCCGATATCGATGCCAAGCTCAAGCGTAGAGGTGGTGACGGTTGTCTGTGCCTGTTCCTCGTCGCGCATAAGCTCCTCGGCGGTCTCGCGTAGCGATGCCGAGAGGTTGCCATGATGGATAAGGAAGCGGTCGGGATCGTGCCGGCTCTCGCAGTAGCTGCGCAGCATGGAGCACACGGCCTCTGCCTCCTCGCGCGAGTTGGCAAAGACCAGGCACTTGCGGCCACGCGTGTGCTCAAAGATATAGCCCATGCCGGGGTCGGCGTTGTCGGGCGCGGTGTCGGTGGGGTTGAGCAGTGCCTGTTCGGTCGCTCGAGGGATGTCGACTTCGCCCTCGGGGGCTGAGGATGTGCGGTGGTTCCCGGAGGTAGTCTTACCCTGTGCCCGTTTGCGACGTTGGCGGCGCTCCTCCTGTGTGAGTTGTCCGCTGTGACGCATTTCTTGGCCGCCGGCGGGTAGCGCCATGGGCGCCGCCGCCTCGATGCGCTCGCACGCAAGCACATCGGCCTCTTGGGGACCCGTGCTCTCGAATCCTCGCTGCTGTGCCTGGGGGCCCGAGTTGTAGAAGTGCTCCATGGAGATGCGCCACACGCGGCGTGGTTCCTCAAAACGGGGGATAACGCAGTCGCGCCCCGTTCCCTGAGAGAGAAAGGCGCCCGTGCGCTCGGGGTCGCCGATGGTAGCCGAAAGGCCAATGCGGCGAGGCTGTACGCCGGCCATGCGCGAGAGACGCTCGATAAGGCAGAGCGTCTGCCCGCCACGGTCGCCGCGCATGAGCGAGTGGACCTCATCGATGACCACATAGCGCAGGTCGCAGAACATACGCGGGATTGCCATGTGCTTGTGGATCAGGAGCGCCTCGAGTGATTCGGGCGTAATCTGTAGGATACCGCTCGGCTTTTTGATGAGCTTTGCCTTGTGCGACTGCGAGACATCGCCGTGCCAGTGCCAGACGGGGATGTCGGCCTCTTCGCACAGATCGTTGAGGCGAACAAACTGGTCGTTGATGAGTGCTTTGAGGGGGCCAATGTAGAGGGCGCCCACGCTCGCGGGCGGGTTCTCCCAAAACTCGGTCAGGATGGGAAAGAAGGCCGCCTCGGTTTTGCCAGATGCCGTGGATGCCGTCAGGAGCACATTGTCTTGCGTGTTGAAGATGGCATCTGCCGCCGCAACCTGGATGGAGCGCAGACTCTCCCAATCGTGGGAGTAAATGAAATCCTGGATAAACGGGGCATATCGGTCAAAAGCTTTCATGGGACCTCCTCTCATCAACGGGCTGATCAACGCAACGGGAAACGGCTCGATACCTTACAACATCGGCGTTTGCCCAGATAAAACCTGCCAAAATAAACCCGTCCCTTTTTGGCAGGTTAGATGGTGAATTCGGCGAAGTTGCGGTCGTCGCCTGCGGTGCCGGTGTCGTCTGTTGCGGCTGCCGGCGCCAGCGCGTCGCCACCGACGCTTTGCAGTAGCTCGGCCACGTTGGCGTCGGGGTTTTGACACAGGATATCGAGCAGCTCGATAAAGTCGCGGATGACCTCGCGGGGCGTCAGATGCGTGTCGGCCCCCACGCGGCCAAACTCAATCTTGAGGAAGTCCACCAAGTCGCTCTCGGTAAGCGTGGGCGTCCAGCCAAAGTAGCCGGCATGGATCTGCATGAGTTTTTCGATGAGCACCAGCAGCTCCTCGTAGGTGAGCGGCTGCAGGCGGATGATGGGCGCGAGCATGTCCTTAAGGTCCTCGCGCGCGAAACGGCCCTGAGCGAGACGGCTCCGAAGGGCCTCGTAGGAAAAGACGCCGCGGCGGCGGTCCTCGATGGAGGTCGGCGTGCCGCCCATGATCATGCCCAGGTACTGTGCCTTGCCCTGCAGCGTGTCGTTGTACATGGTCAGGAGCTTCTCGTAGTTGTACTGCCGGGTGATGCTGTTGGGAATCTTGTAAATGTTGACCAGCTCGTCGATCAGGACCAACAGGCCGTTGTAGCCGGCCTTTTTCAGGAACATCGCGAAAAGTTTGATGTATTCGTACCAGTCGTCGTCGGTGATCACGATGTTGACGCCCAGCTCGGCCCGCGCCTCGGTCCGGTTCGCGTATTCG
>DBEXKF010000126.1:0-3714 GCA_048175045.1 Collinsella sp. | reverse complement strand
AAACCCCTGAAAACAATCCGCAGACCAGAAACGCCCCCGTTCGTAGCTCCGGAGGAGCAGAACGGGGGCGCTTCATTGGTCGAGGACGTTTTCAGGGGTTTGCCCGTACGGCCTTCGGGCGAGTGCGTACGCTACTCAGCCATCTGAGCCTGGACGGCGGTGATGGCCACGACACCCACGATGTCGTCGGCAGAGCAGCCGCGCGACAGGTCGTTGACCGGCTTGGCGATGCCCTGCAGGATGGGGCCGTAAGCATCGGCGCCAGCGAAGCGCTGAACCAGCTTGTAGCCGATGTTGCCGGCCTCGAGGTCGGGGAACACGAGCACGTTGGCCTTACCGGCAACGGAGGAGCCGGGAGCCTTGAGCTGGGCGACGGTGGGGACGATAGCGGCATCGAGCTGCAGGTCGCCGTCGATGGCGAGCTCGGGAGCCTTCTCCTTGCAGAACTTCACGGCATCCTGGACCTTCTTGGCGACCTCGCCACCGGCGGAGCCCATGGTGGAGTAGGAGAGCATGGCCACGTGCGGCTCAACGTTGCCCATGAAGGTGGACCAGGAGTGGGCCGAGGCGATGGCGATCTCGGAGAGTTCGTCGGAGGACGGGTTGATGTTGAGGCCGCAGTCGGCGAAGATCAGCGTGCCGTCGGTGCCGAACTGCGGGGTGTCGGTGCACATCACGAAGAAGGCCGAGACCAGCTTGGTGCCCGGGGCGGTCTTGAGGATCTGAAGCGCGGGGCGCAGGGTGTCGGCGGTGGAGTGGCAGGCACCGGAGACCAGGCCGTCGGCATCGCCCATCTTGACCATCATGGTGCCAAAGTAGGTGGCGTCCATCACCTGGGCGCGAGCCTGCTCGATGGTAACGCCCTTCTTGGCGCGGAGCTCAGCAAACTTCTGCGCGTACTCCTCGTGCTTCTCGGCATTGCGCGGGTCGATGACGGTAGCGCCGGGAACGTTGATCTCGTCGGGGTTGCCCAGGATGACGATCTTTGCCAGGCCCTCCTCGATGATCTTGGTGGCCGCGACGATAGTGCGCGGATCCTCGCCCTCGGGCAGGACGATCGTCTTAAGGTCAGCCTTGGCGGCAGACTTCATACGGTTTAGGAAATCGCTCATGTTACTCCTTACAAGCGTTTCGCTAAGCTCCAGGCGCCCGGCTGTTCACGAATAAACCCGCTGCTAGCGGGTCTACCTTTCAATTATGTTCGCCGCGGTGCTTGAGCTTTCCTTGTGTGGCAAGCTCATTATAGGACGCATTAGCGCTATAATCGCTCTGATAAATATGTCTCGAAGAATGTTCGAGAAAAGCCCAGCTAACGAGCCCGTGGCTTTTGACAAGGAGTATCGATGCAGATTACCTCAGGCCTGCCTGAAGGCTTTAACGCCGGCGCGTACGACATGATTGTCGTCGGTGCTGGATATGCCGGTGCCGTTTGCGCCCGCCGTCTTGCCGAGACCATCGGCTATCGTGTTGCCGTTTTGGAGCGCCGTAGCCACATTGCGGGCAATGCCTATGACTGCACTGACGAGGCCGGAATCCTGATTCACGAGTACGGTCCGCATATCTATCACACCTTTAACGAGCGCGTGCACAATTTCCTGTCGCGCTTTACCAAGTGGACGGATTATCAGCACAAGGTGCTCGCCAACATCAACGGTACCCTTATGCCCGTGCCCTTCAACCATGCGAGTCTCAAGCTCGCCTTTGGTGACGAGCGCGGCGAGGAGCTGTATCAGAAGCTCGTGGAGACCTTTGGCAAGGATGTCAAGGTGCCCATTATGGAGCTGCGTAAGAAGAACGACCCGGATCTTGCCGAGGTCGCCGATTACGTCTACGAGAACGTCTTTTTGCATTACACCATGAAGCAGTGGGGCCAGACGCCCGATCAGATCGATCCCTCGATCACCGGCCGCGTTCCCGTCTTTGTGGGCGATGATGACCGCTACTTCCCGCAAGCTCCCTTCCAGGGCATGCCGCAGGAGGGCTACACGGCGCTCTTTGAGCACATGCTCGACCACGACCTGATCGACGTGTTCTGCGACGTGGACGCCCGTGACCTCTTCGAGATCGACGAGACTACCGTCAAGATCGACGGCAAGGTCTATGGTGGCGAGATCGTCTACACCGGTCCGCTCGATGAGCTGTTCAACCTCGACTTGGGCGCGTTGCCGTACCGCACGCTCGATATGAAGTTCGAGACGCTCGATATGGACCAGTTCCAGCCCGTGGGCACTGTCAACTACACCACGAGCGAGGACTACACGCGCATCACCGAGTTCAAGAACATGACCGGTCAGGTCCTGCCCGGCAAGACCACCATCATGAAGGAGTACTCCAAGGCCTATACGCCCGGCTCGGGCGAGACGCCGTACTACGCCATTCTTGAGCCCGAGAACCGTGAGCTCTATGAGCGCTATCTTGAGCGCGTCCAGAACCTGACGAACTTCCACCCGGTGGGTCGTCTGGCCGAGTATCGTTACTACGATATGGACGCCGTGACCAATTCCGCCCTCGATCTTTCGGATGAGATTATCGCCTGCCATGCATAAAGTCATAACATTCGGTATTCCCTCGTATAACGCCGCCAAGGACATGGACCATTGCATCACCTCCATCTTGGAGGGGAGCAATTACGCCACCGATATCGAGATTATCGTAGTGGACGACGGCTCCAAGGACGAGACGGCCGATAAGGCCGATGAGTGGGAGGCACGTTATCCCGGTATCATTCGCGCGGTACACCAGGAGAACGGCGGCCACGGTATTGCCGTCCTTTCGGGTCTGCGCGAGGCGCAGGGCACCTACTACAAGGTCGTCGACTCGGATGACTGGCTCGACGCTGCGGCTCTTTCGACCATGCTGTCGATTCTGCGTGGCTTTGAGGAGCGCGACCAGCGCGTCGACCTGTTTATCTCGAACTACGTGTACGAGAAGGTTTACGAGGGCACGCATACCGCTATTGGCTACAAGTTTGCCCTGCCGCGCAAAAAGATTTTCTCTTGGGACCAGATCGGGCACTTCCGTCCCGATCAGAACCTGCTCATGCACAGCTTGTGCTATCGCACCGATGTGCTGCGCGAGTCGAATCTGCCTATGCCGGCACACACGTTCTACGTGGATAATATCTACGCATACGTGCCGCTGCCGCGCTGCAAGACCATGTACTACGCCGACATCGACCTCTATCGCTACTTTATCGGTCGCGAGGGCCAGAGCGTCAATGAGGCCACGATGGTCAAGCGCCTGGGTCAGCAGTTCCGCGTAACGCGCATCATGATGGAATCGTTCCACCTGTACCAGGATGTTGAGTCCTCGCGTCTGCGTTCGTACATGATGGGCTACTTCACCATGATGATGGCGATTTGCTCGGTGCTCACCAAGCTTTCCGAGGAAGATTGTGCCGATGAGCGCCTGAAGACGCTGTGGAAGGACCTGAAGGAGTACGACGAGCGCATGTATCGTCGCGCTCGCTACGGCGTGGTCGGATTCTTTACCAACCTGCGTGGACGGGCCGGAGACAAAACCACACTCGGCCTATACCGTCTTGCCTCTAAGATCTTCAAATTCAACTAACTGTTGAGTAATCGCTGCTGATAGGTTGACTGGGCCCCTTGGCCTTTAGTTTGCTACCGCGAACAGTCCTGCTCGCACGGAAAGCACATTAAGTGCTTTCCGGCTCGTGCGGAACTTGTATCAAACTAAAGGCCAAGGGGCCTC
>DBEXKF010000125.1:0-13407 GCA_048175045.1 Collinsella sp. | reverse complement strand
ACCTCGAGCTCGCCCGAAGTCAGCGGCTCCAGGCCCACGATGGTCTTGAACAGCGTGGTCTTGCCCACACCGTTGGGGCCGATGACACCCACGATACCGTTGCGCGGCAGGGTGAACGATAGGTCGTCGATGAGCACACGGCCATCGAACTCCTTGTGCAGGTGATGAGCCTCGAGCACCTTGTTGCCCAGACGCGGGCCCACGGGGATGCGGATGTCGGTCCAGTCGAGCTTCTGGCTTGCGCGGGCCTCGGCCTCCATCTCCTCATAGCGAGCCAGACGGGCCTTGTTCTTGGCCTGGCGGGCCTTGGGCGAGCTGCGCACCCACTCGAGCTCGGCCTCCATGCGCTTGGCGAGCTTGGCGTCGCGGTTGCCCTGCGCCTCGATACGGGCGGCTTTGGTCTCCAGATACGTGGAGTAGTTGCCCTTGTAGGGATAAAGGTGACCGCGGTCGACCTCGCAGATCCACTCGGCAACGTTATCCAGGAAGTAGCGGTCGTGTGTGACGGCAAGCACCGCGCCTTGGTAGTTGTGCAGGAAATGCTCGAGCCACAGGATCGACTCGGCGTCCAGGTGGTTCGTGGGCTCGTCGAGCAGTAGCAGGTCGGGAGCCTCGAGCAGAAGCTTGCACAGGGCCACGCGGCGGCGCTCGCCGCCGGAAAGCACGTTGACCGGCATGTCAGAATCGGGCAGCTGCAAGGCGTCCATGGCCTGGCCGAGCTTGGAATCGATATCCCAGCCGTCGGCGGCGTCGATCTCGTCCTGGAGCTTGCCCATCTCGGCCATGAGTGCGTCCATGTCGCAATCCGGGTCGCACATCTCCTCGCCGATCTTGTTGAAGCGATCGACCTTGGCGATCATATCGCCAAACGCCATGCGCACGTTCTCGATGACGGTCTTGTCGTCATCGAGCGGCGGCTCCTGCTGCAGGATGCCCACGGTGTAGCCGGGGGTGAGCCTGGCATCGCCGTTGGAGACCTCCTCAATACCGGCCATGATCTTAAGCAAGGTCGACTTACCCATGCCGTTGGGGCCCACGACGCCGATCTTGGCACCGGGGTAGAAGCTCAGGGTCACGTCGTCAAGAATTACCTTGTCGCCATGGGCCTTGCGAGCCTGATACATCTGGTAGATAAACTCCGCCATATGCCTGTTCTATCCTTTCTACCTGCTGTTTCCCTATTCTTGTTTCGCTTTAGTGGAAACGAAATGAAAAAACCAGCTCTGAAACTTAACGAAAAAGGGGCATGGTTGCCCATACCCCCTAATACTACCTGGGAAAAGTCCCCCGGAACATACTATGAACTGCGTACGCTAGTTTTCCGCAACCTTAGCGAGCGGCTCGCTGCGATTTGCGCCACAGCAGATACGAGTAGACGTAGACGGCTCCGGCCGAACCAAACGCCAGCACCGCAATCACCGCGGCGACGACTTCACTCGAAAGCACCGCACCTGCCACGCCCATTACGATGAGGCCAGCACCCAGCACCATAAAGCAGGCACCGCCAAAGCGCTGCGTACGGCGCCAGTTCTCGGGATCGGCAAGCGCCCAGGGCGTCTTGATACCGAGCGTATAGTTCTGCTTCACACGCGGCAAGTAGTTGCCTACGCCGATGAACAGCAAACCGACAACACCGGAAATCAGCACGTTGACCGAACCGACCGCCGGCACCACGCCCCACACCGTGAGCTCTCCCAGCCAGCTTATGGCGCACATGAACAAGGTGAAGGCGATTACGTAGCCCTGATAGAACTTACCCGAGGTTCGATACGCCTCGCCCTTGGGGTCGACGCGCGGCACCACGTAGAACATCGCGAGAAACACCAGCGGCAACGCGCCGAGCGCGGAGGCCATCCAACTGGGACCCCAACCGTCGACGGCGCCGCTCGCTCCCCAGTGCGTGGGAATCTGCGCCGGCAAGCTCGGCATCACCATGAGGTGCGCTACGACATTGGCGACGCACAGAGCGACCAGCGCGATCCACACGCGCGGCGATACCCCTGTGGCGTGAATGCTCTTGTTTTCGTTATTCATCCTTATCACCTTCCGTGTTTGTAAAGCCCATAAACCAACCGATCAAGTCCTGCATGACGGTGGTGTTTAAGCTGTAAACGATGTTTTGGCCATGACGTTCGTCGGTCACCAACCCGGCGTTTTTGAGCGTCGCCAAGTGATGGCTCAGCGACGGCTTACTGATATCGAAATGCTCGGCAAGCTCCCCCGCCGTGCAATTACCCTCGCGCAGCAACTCCAAAATGCGCCGTCGCGTTGGATCGGCAAGCGCCTTAAAACCCTCTCCCGGCATAAGACCTCCTTTCATCATCTCTCATGACGCGCACACTATACTCGATATTTAGATGTTTGTCTAACTATCTAATCGCAATGCTTCAAACCACATCAAAGCAAACGCCATCGCAACCTATGGGCGATTACCTATAATGGCGATAGCTAAAACACGACCTGCTTCCCCATCGGAGGATATCTATGACCGAAACCACAGCCGCAACTCCCATCGAGACACGCGACACCAAGCTCGAGATTATCATGGGCCGCGAGGCACTCGATAAGCTCGCCGATGCTACGGTGCTAGTGCTCGGCTGCGGAGGCGTGGGCTCCAACTGCTGCGAGGCACTCGCCCGCGGCGGCATCGGTCATTTCGTCATTCTGGATAAGGACATCATCGCGCCCAGCAATATCAATCGCCAGGCCATCGCCTTTCACAGCACCGTCGGCAAGCGCAAAGTCGACGTCATGGAGGCTATGATTCACGACATCAACCCTACCGCTACCGTCATCAAGCGCACCGAATACCTGCTGAGCGACAACATCGATGATTTCTTCGCGAGCGTTTTGGAGCAGACGGACGGCAAGCTCGACTACGTCGTCGACGCCATCGACACCATCTCGGCCAAGCTCACCATTGCCAAATATGCTCAGGACCACGACATTCGTTTGGTTAGCTCCATGGGCGGGGCCAACAAGCTCCATCCCGAGTGTCTCCGCTTTGCCGACATCTTCGATACGGTACGTGACCCTATGAGCCGCATTATGCGCAAAGAATGTAAGAAGCGCGGAATCAAGAGCCTGCACGTGCTGTTTAGCTGCGAGGAATCGGTTAAGACACAGCCCCGCGACCCTTCCAACATCCACGAGCGTACCGAGCTCGGAACCGCCAGTTTTATGCCGCCCATCATGGGTCAGATGATTGCCGGCGAGGTTATCCGCCAGATCAGCGGCCGCGGCACCGAACGTGTACGCTCCGATGGCCAGCGCCTGGACTAGCGGAACGCGCCGAGATGGAGCCCCGGTTATTTGATGCACACTGCCATCTTGATTTGATGGCATACCCGAATGCTGTTGCCGACGAAACTGCGGCTATAGGACTGGGGGTCTTTGATTGCGGGGTCGACCCACGCGACTTCGCGGCAGCAAAAAAGCGTGCCAGCCGCTACCCAAACATTATCGCGGGCGTCGGCCTCCATCCCTGGTGGCTCGCCGACGGCCGCTGCGGTCCTGCCGAAGTCAATCTGCTTTGCGAAGTTGCCGCCCAAGAGCACTACATCGGCGAAGTCGGACTCGACTTTTCCGCGCGCTTTGCTGGAAGTGAGCCGCTACAAATACAGGCACTTAACCGGCTCTGCGATGCGCTCGTGCAGCATCCTCTTACCGCGCGCGTGATATCAATTCACGCCGTTCGTTCGGCAGGAGCCGTACTGGACGTCCTCGAATCGCATGGACTACTCATCCCAAACCCCGACTCCCCCGTTATCATCTTCCACTGGTTTAGCGGTACTTCGGACGAACTCGTCCGCGCGCGTAATGCGGGCTGTTATTTTTCCGTCAACGAACGCATGCTCGCGACCAAGCGCGGTCGCGAATACGCACGACAGATTCCACTCGATCGTTTACTGCTCGAAACCGATGCGCCGGCGGAGGCAAACACAGAAACAAGCGCGCAGTCGCTCATCAGATCGCTCGCAAGGACCTCGATGCGCATTGCCTCACTCAAAAACTGTGACGCAAAGCGCATCGAGTCGGTAGTTTTAGCAAATGCGCACGCTGTTTTTGACCTTCGCTAACCCCTGTGGGCAAAAATGCCAAGGGACATGCGAATCGCACAACGCAGTCCCTATTGGTAGGCAGTACAGTTCGGCAGCATTACACCAATTCGTGCATGAGATCACGGTTGCGTGCATACAATTCGTCAAAGATATGACGACGCGACGCATATAACTCGTGGGCAGCCATATCGGGCTCGATTGTTTGCGCAACGCCAAGGACTCGGGCGAGTTCATCCCATGATGCATAAGCGCCACCTGCGAGAGCTGCCATGATGGCATCACCGAAGCATGCGCCCACCGTAACCTTGGCAACCGAGACCTCGCGCCCGCATACGTCGGCGATAGCCTGCATCCAAACTGGATTCTTGGTTCCACCTCCGACAAGCATAATGCGCCCAATTGGCAGTCCATGCTCTCGCTCGATAATGTCGACATGGGATGCAACGGTATACGCGACGCCTTCCAAGGCGGCGCGAACCATATGGGCTCGCGTATGCCTTCCGGTCAGGCCAAAGAAGACGCCACGCGCCTCGGGATCGTTGAGCGGAGTACGCTCCCCCGCAAAGTACGGCAGACACAGGAGCCCATCGGCACCCGGCGCCACGTCGGCGGCATCATTCGCCATAACCGAATAGGCATCGGGACCACCGTGGCCCTCGGCCTCTACGGCGTCGCGATACAGCTCTTGGCGCAGCCACGATGTGAGTGCGCCCGCCGTATTGGTCCCCGCGCAAATCCCGTAAGTTCCGGGAATGATAAACGTCCCCGGCCACAGGCGGGCATCATCGATCATATGATCAGCTAGGTAGATGAAATACGCCGTACTCCCCAACTGAACCATCATATCGCCGGGACGGAATACACCCGTCGAAATGGCCTCGGCACCAGAGTCGCCCGTTCCCACTAAGACAGGTGTCCCTGCCGCGAGCCCCGTCGCCTCAGCCGCACGCTGCGTAATCACCCCGGCAATATCGGTAGCCGACATCACCTCCGCCATCTGGTCAGGCCGGCAGAAACGAGCACATTCCCGAGCATCAACCTTCCAGGTGTAGCGGTCGTATAGGGGAAGAAAATCCTCCGCTAAATAACGGTCCACCGTAAAACGCCCCGTCAACTTTGCGCACAGAAACGATGACGCCGTCAGGAACTTCGCGGCACGTTCGTGCACCTCGGGCATATTCTCCTTAAACCACAAGATCTTGGGAGCAATATCTGACGAACAGGGATCATGCCCGAAAAGCTCGCGTGCGCGATCTGACCCATATTCGGAAAGGAGCTCGTCAATCTGCGGCTTCGAACGTGCATCGACTCCATACAAAATCGCGGGCGCCAGCGCGTTGCACTCGGTATCGACCGGCACACAGTCGCAACCCAATGCGGAAAGGCCCACGCATCCGATCTGTGCCGCGTTAACCCCCGATCGCGCCACCAGCTCGCGCGACAAGCGGCAAAAATCGCCCCACCAAACTGCCTCCGCATCATGCTGGTACCATCCATCACACGGGTTGTCCGTCTCGTGTCCACAAGAAGCTTGGCAAACGATGTTGCATCGATCATCGATTAAAACGCCTTTAGAGGCGCTTGTCCCAATATCAATACCCAGATAGAGCGCCATAGGTGCCTACTCCCCTCGCGCCGTACGAGCGGCAGCCATAAAACGAGCTACCCGCTCAACATCGACCGGGGCATCCAGCTTTCCGTCGCACTTTAAGCACGTGCCGACAAACGCACCATCGTAGTGAGCGAATACGTCAGCCACGGTATTTTCGCGACAACCGGTGCCACATACCACAGGTACTTCGCCAACACGCTCGCGGACTTCATCGGCAAGCTCGCCCGAAGCGCCACGACCGGCAGCCGAACCGCCGATGACCATTGCATCCGGAAGGCAATTAAAGAGAAGTGAATCGGCAATGTCCGCAGTCGTGCGGTCGTTGAGATAAACCTCCCCCTCGCTCGTGATGAAGTGAAAAAGCTTGAGGTCATCCAGGCGCAGCGCCGCCTTGCGACGCATGGTGTGCGCGAAATCTCGATTAATCAGCCCGAGATCACCGGCCCAGGCACCGCAAAAATTGCAGCGCGTGAACTGCGCATCGACAGCAGCGCACAGCTCGATTGTGGCATCACCGTCGTAAATAGCCTCGGCTCCCCAAGGGGTCGACAGATCATGGGACAGAGCTCCGATTACATAGCCCATCGATGCAAGGGTTGAGGGAGAAACGTGCTGCTCATAGGGCATCGAGAGCTCATTGGTAATCAAAATGCCATCGACACCGCCCTGTTGCAACGCCTCGAGATCGCGCTTGGCGGCTTCCACGACCTGCGACACGCTTCCACCCGGGTAATACAGTGGGTCGCCCGGCAGAGGACGCAGGTGCAGCATTCCGATAACCGGCTTTTCGGTCTTGAACATCGAAGTTAGAAACGACATAGTGTGCTCCTTCATAGGGTTATTGCAGGGACGTTACTCCCCCAGCACCTCGACGTACACTTTTCGCTTCTGCGGACCGTCAAACTCCGCAAGATAGATGTTCTGGGCACTTCCGCACACGATGTGGCCATCTTGGACGGGAAAGAAGCAACTGTTCCCACAAATCATGCTCTTGATATGCCCACAGGAGTTGTTGCCGGTGGCTCCATAGCTCGGCAGGAAGTGTGCATGTGCATAGGGGGCATCGAGTGGGGCGATGCGATCAAGCGTTTCCATAAGATCCGTCTCCACGCAGGGCAGCCCCTCGTTTACCACGATTCCACAGGTCGTATGCGACAAAATAATCGCTGCCAAGCCATTGGTCACCGAGCTGCGTTCGATGGCAGCGTGCACGTCTTCGGTAATATCGATGAACTGGTCCGGAGCAGTCGATAGATAGCTCAATGTTTCGAGCGTCACCATGTTTACTCATCCCCTTCAAGAAAACGCAGGGCATTACCCCAGTAGAGCCTTTCTCGCGCATCATCGCGCATGGACACGGTATCGAGCGCCCGCTTGAGTTTGAACGCACGGAAACGCGGCGTATTGCTGGCGAACATCACTTGATGCGATAGCGCGCGCTCATACCACAGCGGCCCCATATCGACCGTGAAAAGACGCTGCATCATCTCCTCGGGCGAATCGATGTAAGTGATAGAGGTGTCCGTGTAGCAGTTGGGATACTTGAGCAGCATCGCCACGGTCTCGCGCACCCAGGGCCAGCCAAAGTGGGTCAAACTAAAACGCACATTTGGATGCGTTGCGATTGTGTGCTCAAATGCAAGCGGGTTACTGCGCGAGAGCTCTGCGCCCGGCTCCCAAGACATACCGGCATGGAAAACCACCGGCTTGTTATAGCGCTCGCACAGCTCGTAAAGCGGCTCAGCCACAGCATCATCGGGGTCAAAACCCTGCTTTGCCGGATGCAGACAAAGCCCCTTTGCCCCCAGCTCGGTAAAGGCGCGCTCCAATTCGCCTGCGGCACTGCTCACCCGCGGATCTACGCTCGCAAATCCCCACAGACGATCGGGATGCGCGGCAACCAGCATGGCAATCTGGTCATTGGTGCCAAAATGCCCTCCGCATGCCGTGGTTACATCGAGCGGCATGAGCAAGCTCTTCTGCACATCGCAGACGTCCATCTCAACTTGAAGCTCGTCCCAATCCATGGGACCCATATGCCCCATACCAAATTCTCGTGACCAAAAACCGAATCCATCAGGCTCATCACCCGGCGTACAGATCTCGCCGTAGAGCATGGGCTGAACCAACATGTCGATAACCATTTCGTACTCCTTTCCAGGCATTTGACCCTAGTACGGCTCAAACGAACCAATCACTCGGGACGACAGCTCAGCGCCCGCCTTCATACACGCCGGAATATCAAGGCCATCGATCACGCCCTTGGTAAACCCGGCAATATACGAGTCGCCGGCACCCACGGTATTAACGACCTTCTCCGCCGGTACAATCCCGCACTCATAGAAGCGCTCACCGTCATAGGCAATGCTTCCCTTCTCGCCAAGCGTGGCAACCGCAACGAGCGGTCCCAATTCCTGCACGTGGCGTACCCAGTCTCGTAGCTCCGGAGTGTCCTCTTCAAACGACATAAATGCGTAGTCAACGTAGGGAAAATGATTCTCACATGCATATTCGGGATCCTGGCTGAACACCGAGAAGTCCATAACCACCGTCTTGCCCGCATCGTGCCATTCGGGCAGGAGGTCCAAACAATTGCCAAACAGGTCGGTATGAATGATGTCATGCTCTAGGATAAACGCCCGGTCATCTTCATTCGGTCGATATGTCTCCATTACGCCATCGATTGCCTCGAGATGCACGCGATCGACGCCGTCTTTCAATGCCATGAGCATCACCGAGGTGTCGCCATCCTCCACCCGCAGATGTGAGATATCGAGCCCCTCAGCGGCCAGCGCCTCTCTCATCTTGTCTCCGTACTCGTCCTTGCCGACAACCGACACGGCGGATACCGAAACGCCCATTCGTGCAAGATGGATACCCCAGTCAATGCCATTACCAGTCGGATAGAACACGCCGATGTTTTGATAGACGTCCGCACAGCAAAAACCAGCCGCGCACGCTTTAATACCCATGGTCTTCTCCAATGTTCAAAAGGGGACCCACCACATGGCGAGCCCCCTTTTCGCGTTTCGCTTATTGTTTTGCATCGGCTGTCCAAGGCCTCATAGCCAGACCGCCGTACGCTTTCTTAAGCTATTCGACGATTGGCGCTCCGTGGCCCCAAGAACCTTCCATACCGCACACGGTCGAGGCAAACCCGGCAGCAAAGTCGAGCGCGCGCTCGATGGCCTCGGCGCCATCCTCACCACGCTTGGCGGAATCGAGATAGCACATCAAAAACGAGGTGAGGAACGAGTCGCCCGCCCCCATGGTGTCCTTCATGTCCGTTACCGGTTTAGCCAGCTGGCGGTAATAGCGCTCGCCGTCGTAAGCAATGCAGCCCTCGGCGCCCGCCGTAGCCGACACAAAACGCGGACCCAGGCCCTTCACCCATGCCAGACGTTCGCGAATCTCGTCCTCACTCGCGGCATCCGCCGCACTAAAGAAAGCGAAATCGACGTAGGGCGCAATCTGCTCGTAGTACTCGTCGGTGGAGTCGTCCGAAAAGTCAAAAGAGACCGTGACGCCCGCAGCCTTCAGCTTGGGCAGCTCGCGCTCGGTAAAGCAATAGTTGCCCGAATGAACCACATCGAACTGCTTCATGTACGAAAGGTCAAAGCGATCGAGGACATAGCGCGCATCGCCACGGATACCGCCCTCGTTGGAGCCGAGGAAGACACGGTCACCGTCAACGACGGTCACGCGAGCCGCTCCGTTCTCGCCAATCATCTGCTCGCACTTGTCAAGCTCGATACCTTCATCCTCGAGGCTTGCAATGACATGCTCGGCAGCGGCGTCATTACCAAAAATGCCCATGTATGCAGAGCGTGCGGCACCGCATTTCTTGGCATAAACGGCGAAGTTCACCGCATTGCCGCCGGGATACATGGTGTGGATATGCTCGTAGCGATCGACGACGTTGTCGCCAAATCCGAGCGCGTTAACGTTAAATGCCATGGCCTTTGTCCCTTCTAGTACTCGACAACACCCATATAGCGACGGAAATCGGGATCGTGATCAAACACCTTGCCGCGTGCAGCACGCAGCTCGCAGTTCATGGCGTAGAACAGCACCGGGTCCAGATAGGCACGGACGCTCGCCGGCACGGCTTCCATACCGTACTCCTTGGCATCGAGCACCATCAGCGTATCGGTATGCGTCTTAAGGAACGCCAGGGCGCGCTCGTCCATGGCACGGCACTCGCTGGAGCCCATCTGCAGGAAGTAAAAAACGCCATCCTGAGTAGCCTCGAAGGGGCCATGGAAGTACTCGGCAGAGTGGATGTAGCTGCAGTGCTGCCACTGCATCTCCATAAGAGAGCAGATAGCGAAACCGTAGGTCTGGCTAAAGTTGGGACCGCTGCCCAGAATGTAGAAGAACTCGTGCTCCTGGCAAAGCTTGGCAAAACGATCGCCCAGCTCGGCATTTACCTTCTCGCGTGCCGGGGGAAGAATCTTATCCATCTCGGCGATACCGGCATACATATCGGCGAGATCGGCGTAGCCCTCCTGCTGATCGAGCAGCTCGGCCGCAAGCGACAGCGAAATGCCAGCGGGGACCTCGGCCTGCGGCACGCCCTCGCCCCACGGGTAGACCCACGTGGTCCACTTGCCGGAGTCAATCTTGGATCCAGCGTTGTCGGTCTGGGCGATCACCGTAGCGCCGGCAGCAAGGGCAATCTCGCAGCCCTCGACGACCTCGGGGGTGTTGCCGCTGTGGCTACAAGCGATGACCAGGGACTTCTCGCCCAGACGACGCGGACGCATGATATCGAACTCGCGAGCCGTATAGATATACGAAGTGAAGGTGGTTGCCTCGCGCTGCAGAAGCTCATGAGCCGGGATCAAATCGATCATGGAGCCACCGCAAGCAATCCAGTAGACGCTGTCGAACTTGCCCTTCTCGGCAATTGCCTCTTTGATCAGATCGTGTGCGTTCATATCCAGTTCCTTTCTTGTTTGGCCCGCAATCAATGACGTTGGTTGCGTGGCCGATGGTTGTTTTAGTCAATCAGATATTTCTCGAATGCGGCCATGTTCTTGACATCTGCCGCCGCCGGATCATCGTAGTAACGACCGTCCGTGATTTCCTGGCCCAGCATGCCGTCGAAACCATGGGCGTTGAGCGTGGCGACGAAGGCGTCCATATCGTGCTTGCCATCGCCCCACACCAGATGGCCATACGGGTCACCGTCGATAAAGTGCATCTCGTGAATTGCCCCATCACCAAAGGCGGCAAACCAGTCCTCGAACGTCTCGCCTGCAACGCCCATCGCGGTTGTATCAACCATGGGCTGTAAGTACGGGCTCGCGACCTCGTCAATCATGCGCTTCGCATCGGAAACCGTCGTCACAAGGTTGCTCTCCTCGGGACGCAGGCTTTCCATCGTAAGCACCAGACCGTGCTCGCCGGCATACTCCGCCAGAATGGACAAGTGCTCGCGGCTGCGCTTCCAGGCTTCCTCGCGGTCCTCGTCCCAGTCGCCCCAGCCCGAGTTGATGGACATGCGGTCGCACCCAAGTACCTCGGCAAGCTCAATGCCGTGCTTAAAGTACGCCAGGCTGCGCTGCTCATGCAGCGGTTTGCGTGCGCAATACTGCCAAGGATAGACAACATTCTCGGGGCACAGAGTACGATACCTAAGCCCACGGTCTGCAGCCTTTTTCGCCAGGACCTCAGCCTCAAAGTAGCCCGTGTGGTCGAGCGTCACATGCGGCTCTGCACACCACAGCTCAATGGACTCAAAGCCCAAGCGCTGCTGCACATCAAGGAAGTAATCGAGCGACCACATGATGTAGTGGATATTCATGCCCGCAATCTGTTCGCGGTGCAGCGTCGGTTTGGATTCAGACATCTTATGCCTCCTTATTTCGATCGAACACGATTTGTCCGTCCGACATCGTCATGTCAACCGCAAGATCGCGTGCGTCGCGATAATCGAGGTCGAACACATCCCGATCGAGCACGCAGATATCGGCAAGCTTGCCAACCTCGAGCGTACCCAGCTCGTCTTCGCGCATCAGGTCGTACGCGCCCCCGGCAGTCCAAGCGCGCAAGAGCTCGACAAGCGTCAGCGTGTTGACCTCATTCACGGGCAGTCCGTCGGCGAAGAATCCGCCGCACGCGCTGTAGATTGACTCGCCCAGGCTCGGAATCAGCAGCGGCAGATCCGTGCCGCAGCACACTGTGCATCCGGACTCTTCCATGCCGCGGCGATTCCAGCTGTGCAAAAGTCGCGTCTCGCCAATTTGTCGACGCATCATCGACAGGCAATCCTCGCGCCGGTCCAGCGTCAGAATCTGCGGATAGACCTCGCAAATTCCACCTAACTTGCCAAACTCGACAAGATCGGTCGGGTCAGAGTTCTCGAGATCGGTAATCGCATGGCGGCGAAGCATCCGTCCATGCTCGTCTCGAGGCAGCGAGGCATAGAGCGCCACGGTGCGACGAACGGCGCCATCGCCCTGGCAATGCAAGGAATATCGGAAGCCGTCAGCATCAATTGCACGCAGCTCGTTCTCAATCAGATCCCACTCTGGCTCCTCGACGACCGTCTTGCCGGCAGCGCCCGCATCGGCCGAGTCCGCATAGGGGTCAATCATCTCGGCAAGCCCCGCCCATACGCCGCGATCGGTCATACGGTTGAAGCCAGAAAAACGAACGAACGGTCCCCGGAAGCGCTCTCGTGCCTCGCGGGCATATGCCAGATTTGCACCGGCACCCACCGGCTGCGACATCATAGAGACGCGAACCGTCAGCTCACCAGATTCCTCACGGCGAACCATTTCGTCGGCAAAGCCGTAGTAGTCATCAAACGCCATCTCCTTGATGGCGGTAACGCCGCGTTCGTTAAGCATGCTCATGTAGTCCGAATACCCTGCACGCACCTCGGGCAGCGCGAGGAAATCGCTCATCATGCGCCAGATCTTCTCGGCATAGCACGCCTGGGGTGTGAAGCCGTATCGCGCACTGGCGGCAGCATTGAGAACACAGGTATCCGCGCCCGGTGTAAAGCAGACGACGGGGATATCGCCAAAACACTCGTCAAACACAGCTGCTGTATTTGCGTTCTCGGCATCCGATGCCAACGTTTCGGGTAGGTTGTGGCCAAAAGCCGCCGCGCAATCCGGACGATCTTCTTTCCATGCACGCAAGAGCGACACGGCCTCTTTGGCATCAGCGATGCCGGACAGATCAGGCCCCAACGTCCGCAGCGCCCAGCCTGTATAGAAGGTATGTACATCGATCAGGCCAGGCATGACGGTGCGGTCGCCCAGGTCAACTACCTCGTCCGCCTGGGTCAAATACGAAGCTAGCTCACACTTGGTGCCAACAGCCTCAATTCGATTGCCACGGACCGCTACGAAACCTTCAAACGGCAGGTCCCCCGTACCGGTAAAGACGCTCTTAGACGTCAGGACCGTCAAACGATCAGACATCACAACCACCTACGCCGGAAGCATGCCGGAAATGGCAGTAATGACCAAGCCAAACACGACCATGAAGATGAAGAACTTCCAAATGGTCTTCCACCATTGGCCAAACGAAATCTTAGCCACGGCAAGGCCGGCGACCGTCATACCCGCCACGGGGCTGATGGTGTTGATGGTCTGGTTGGCAAACTGGAGCGCGGTGACGGCCGCCTCGGGATTGAGGCCCATGAGCTCGGTCAGGGGGCCCATAACGGGCATGGTGAGCGCCGCCAGGCCCGAACTCGAGGGAACCAGCAAAGAG
>DBEXKF010000124.1:0-3235 GCA_048175045.1 Collinsella sp. | reverse complement strand
CGAGGTTCGAATCGGGCTTATCGGGCTTCTCGGTGAACTTGGTGATGCGGCCGTCCTCGGGGTCGGTGGTCAGGATGCCAAAGCGGCTGGCCTCCTCCCACGGCACGGGCATAACGCTCACCGTGAGGTCTGCGTTGTTCTCAATTTGCGTCTTGAGCATCTTGCGGTAGTCCATGCGATATAGGTGATCGCCAGACAGAATCAGGACGTACTTGGGGTCGTTGGCCTTGATGTAGTCGAGGTTCTGCGTAATGGCGTCGGCCGTGCCCGCATACCAGGCGCCACCGGTCTGCGTCTCGTACGGCGGCAGGATCGACACGCCGCCGTCGCGGCTGTCCAGATCCCACGCCTCGCCGGAGCCCACGTAGGCATGCAGCAGGTAGGGGCGATACTGCGTCAGAACGCCCACCGTGTCGATGCCCGAGTTGGAGCAGTTGGAGAGCGAGAAGTCGATAATGCGGAACTTACCACCAAAGCTAACCGCCGGCTTAGCGATCTTTTGGGTGAGTGCCCCCAATCGGCTGCCCTGTCCTCCTGCGAGGAGCATCGCGATGCATTCTTTCTTACTCATCGATTTCTCCTTCTGTCATCGATGTTCCTAAACCCATTAGCGACGGGCGCGGCGCAACGTCGCGCCCGTCGAGTAATGCCGTGCTGGCATAGGGGAGCTCGCGGCCTTTACGCGTGCCAGATCTCGTCGCGGTACTCGCGAATGGTGCGGTCGCTCGAGAACCAGCCGCTCGAGGCGGTGTTGAGCAGGGCCTTGCGGTTCCAGGTCTCCTGGTCGCCGTAGCTGTTCGTGAGCTTCTCCCAGGCGTCGACGTAGCTGCGGAAATCGGCCATGACCAGGTCGGGGTCGTTGTTGTTCATGAGCTCGTTGTAGATGCTTTCGAAGTTGCCCGAAAGACCCGCAAAGGTGTTGTCCTTGAGTTCATCCATCACGCGGCCCAGGCGCTCGCGGTCACCGTTGAGGGTATCCCACGCAAAGTAGCTGTTGGATGCCCAGAGCTGCTCGACCTCGGGAGCGGTCAGGCCAAAGATGGCCTCGTTCTCGCGGCCGGCCAGGTCGGCGATCTCGATGTTGGCGCCGTCGAGGGTGCCCAGCGTAATGGCGCCGTTCATCATGAGCTTCATGTTGGACGTGCCCGAGGCCTCCTTGCCGGCCGTGGAGATCTGCTCCGAGATCTCGGCGGCGGGGTAGATGAGCTGGGCGTTGCTCACGCGGAAGTTGGGGATAAAGCAGACCTTCATGACCTCGTTGACGCGGGCATCGTTGTTGATGACCTCGGCCACGGAGTTAATGAGGCGGATGGTCTCCTTGGCGAAGGTGTAGCTCGAGGCAGCCTTGCCGCTAAAGATGAAGGTCGTCGGCGTCACGTGGAAGTTGGGATCGGCGATGCGACGGTTGTAGATGTCCATCACCTTCATGATGTTCATGAGCTGGCGCTTGTAGGCATGGAAGCGCTTGACCTGAACATCGAAGACGGTGTTGGGGTCAATGACCAGACCGGTCTCGGCCTTAACGTAGGCGGCCAGACGCTCCTTGTTGGCACGCTTGGAGGCACCCACGGCCTTCAGGAACTCGGTGTCGTTCTGGAACTCCTTGAGTTTTTCCAGCTCAAAGGCGTCCTTGAGCCAGCCATCGCCAATGGCCTCGGTGACGAGCCTGGCGTAGGTGGGGTTGGCCTCGGCAAAGAAGCGACGGTGCGAGATGCCGTTGGTCTTGTTGTTGAACTTCTCGGGCGTTAAGGCATAGAAGTCCTTGAGCACGATGTTCTTGATGATGTCGGAGTGGATCTTGGCCACGCCGTTGACGCTGTGGCTGCAGATCACAGACAGGTTGGCAATGCGAATCTCGCCGTCCCACAGATTGGCAGTCTGGCGGAGACGCTCCTGCCAGCCTTCCTGCGTGGTGTCGAACGACTCGTGCCAACGACGGCTGATCTCGTCGATGATCTGGTACACGCGGGGGAGGAGCTTGGAGAATGTACCGATGGGCCACTTCTCCAGGGCCTCGGGCAGGATGGTGTGGTTAGTGTAGCTCACGACCTGCGTCACGATGTTCCAGGCGTCGTCCCACTCGAGCTTCTTCTCGTCGATGAGGATACGCATGAGCTCGGGGCCGCACATGGCGGGGTGGGTATCGTTGGTGTGGATGGCCACAAACTGCGGCAGCAGCTCCCAGTTAGCGCCGTGTTCCTTCTCAAAGGTGTCGAGCAGGCTGTAGATGCCGGCCGAAACAAACAGGTACTCCTGCTTCAGACGCAGCAGACGGCCGTGCTCGCCGGCGTCGTTGGGGTAGAGGATGGCGCTGATGGCCTCGGCCTCGGCGCGCTCAGCATCGGCCAGGGCATAGTCGCCGCGGTTGAAGGCCTCAAGGTCAAAGTGCTCCTCGACCGGCTCGGCGGCCCAGACGCGCAGCTTGTTGACGGTCTCGCCGGCATAGCCCACAACGGGGATGTCATAAGGGACGGCAAGGATGTCCTGCGTGTCCACCGTGCGGTAGAACGTGCGGCCGTTCTCCTCAAAGCCTTCGACGTGGCCACCAAACTTAATGGTCACGGCCTTGTCCTGACGGCGAACCTCCCAGGGATAGCCATGGGTGAGCCACTCGTCGGTGGCCTCGACCTGGCTGCCGTTGACGATTTCCTGCTTAAACAGGCCGTAGCGGTAGCGCATGCCGTTGCCGTAGCCGGCGATGCCCTCGGCTGCCATGGAATCCAGGAAGCACGCGGCCAGACGGCCCAGGCCACCGTTGCCCAGCGCCGGATCGGGCTCCTGGTTCTCGATGACGGACAGGTCAAAACCCATGTCGTCGAGCGCTTCGGCGACCATGTCGCGCACGCCAAAGTTGAGCAGGTAGTTGTCGAGCAGGCGGCCGATCAAAAACTCGATCGAGAAGTAGTACACGCGCTTCTTGCCCTCGGCGGTGACGCGGGCGTCGCTCTTGGTGGCAACGGTGCGTGCCTTCTCGGCCACGAGCTTGGCCAGGGCGTTAAAGCGGTCCAGGTCGCTGGCAGCCTCGACACTCTTGCCGCTGATGCTCATGACGGCATCGCGATAGAGCTCGGTAAACTCCTGCTTGTTGTCGAAGATCTTATTCATACGTTCCTTTCCCCCGGGGATGTTTCTCCCGGAACGGTTATGTCTTGTATCCTACGCCCTCGTGAGGCGGGTGATTACAGCTGTAACGGCTTTGTTACGCTTTCTTGGCAGGAGCCTTAGCAGCGGCTGC